>JAHPYY010000149.1 GCA_019058515.1 Promethearchaeota archaeon | reverse complement strand
TAGGCCTCTACAAGAATGCCCTTTTCTTGAGTATATTGAATGAGCTCTTTAGGTGTGTTGCTTATATGCGCCAAAATCTGATTTACCATTGGTTTTACAGAGCAGAATTCAAGGATGTTATCGATGTCTGCTTTTTCAAAGTTCGAAAGACCAATGGCACGAAGTTTTCTGGCATTATATGCTTCTTCAAGAGCTCTCCATGCTTCACGATTTTCTTCAAAGTAAGGATTTTCTCCACGGAATTCTGTCCATGGTTGCGGGCTGTGAATAATCATCATGTCAATATAATCAAATCCCAATGTATTAAGCGATTTATCAATTGATTCAACAGCTTCTTCATATGACTTTACTTCTGCAGCAAGTTTTGTAGTTACAAACATATCCTCTCTTTTCACACCACAAGTTCTAATTCCATCTCCAACTCCGCTTTCATTACTGTATGCTTGAGCTGTATCGATATGCCGATAACCAATTTTTACAGCATCATTCACTGCTTGTGCGACATTTTCATTACTTATAAACCATGTTCCAAGACCTAGTTTTGGGATCTCAACCCCATTAGATAAAATATACTTTTCTTCTAAAATCATAAATTATACCTCCTTTTCATTTTTTTTTTAAAATACCTACAATTTATTATATTCTTCGTCACTTACTTCTTCAAACCATTCTGCATCTCCTGCTTGTGGATTAGTCGTTATACCAAGGTGTACAAACCAACTATCTGCCTTAGCTCCATGCCAATGTTTCACATTTGGCGGGATTTTAACAACATCACCTGCCTTTAATTGTTGTGCTGGTTTACCTTCTTCTTGATAGTATCCATTTCCGCCTGTAACTAAAAGAATTTGCCCACCTGGATGAGCATGCCAACTATTTCTTGCTTTTGGCTCGAATGTAACATTATATACAGGACAATTAAATTCTCGATCAAATACTAACATTGCTACCCAAGCATTACCAGTAAAATGATTTTTTAACGGGCCTTCAACTTTTCTTCCTTTCGGAAAGACGGTACATTCACTTAAGTTATTATTTTCCATTTTTACCACTTCCATCGTAATATTTATTTAGGGTGACCAGTCAGTCAGCCCTATATACTATGACCCCTCAGTCATATTTAAATCTTCCTATTTCAAAATATTAATAGGAAATATTATATAAAGTAAATTATTTATAAATATTAGTGACCACCAAGTCATCCTAGAGTGATACTATAACATGCTAGGTAAAACCAAGCGAAGGGAGGAAATACTCTCAGAAGCTCTTAAATTATTTGTTGAAAATGGATATCACCAAACGCGAATATCTGATATAACTAAAAGAGTTTGTATTGCTAAAGGAACGCTATTTAATTATTTTAAAACAAAAGAGGATCTTTTAAATACACTCTATTTAGAATCAAAGCGAGAGGTCTATAAGATTATGTATGAGCCGATCCAATTAGAAGACCATTTATATACTCAATTCAAGAAAATATGGACAGTTTTTGTTCAGTGGGGGATTAAAAACTATTTAAAAATACTATTTATCCTCCAAATGCAAGACTCTCCAATCATTGATGAGAAAGTTAAGAATGAGATAGATTCTAAAAATCAAAGATTAATGGATAAGCATCAACAAGGAATTGAACAGGGATTATTTAAGGAAATTCCAATTAAGATTGCGGTAAAATTGTTTTTCGGGGGGATGATTACCACAATCATGTATCTCGTTAAATTCAAACCTAATTCATCGGATGAAAAGATAGAAACTATTTCAAATCAGGTTTTTGAAAACTTCCTATATGGGGCACGTAAATAAGGAAAAGAGATCAGAGAAACCCTAGAAAATAAGGTCAAATTTAAAAAAGGCCCTCAATTTTCCTTTGGAGAGTTTGTGGTTATCCAATATGAAGCATTTGGAATAGAAAATTAGATATTAGATATTAAGATAAAAATAACCAAGAATTGAAGGAAAAAAAATGCAAATCAGTATTCAAGCAAATGGCAATACAACGGTTTTTAAGCTCAATAATAGCCAAGCTGCCAAAGAACTCTATGAACAGTTACCTTTAACTATTACCATTGAAAATTACGGCAACAATGAAAAGATCTTTTATCCACCAAAAAAACTTGATACAACTGGTACACCTTTGGCAAATGCACAGTCTGGAACGCTTGCTTATTATGCGCCATGGGGAGATGTAGTAATGTTTTACGATAGTTTTGGTTCTGCAAGCGGCTTATATGAGTTAGGGAATGTCATATCAGGTGGTGAGCATATCAAAAACATGTCAGGCACAATAAAGATCAAGAAAATGACAGATGGAGATACTAAATGAACGCGGTAAAAGGAAATATAAAAAATATAACATAAAATAAGGGAATTTGAATCTATTGACGATGCAAAAGATTTTTGTAAAAGTCTTATGGATTGGCACGAGGAAATGGAAATAATTATTGAAAAAAGAACAGAGAAGTTTAAAACAGCAAAGGATCGTTTAGGAGTAATAATAAGTGAAATTGATAAAATGGAGACCTTAAATAAGAAAAAAATAAGAGAATTGGTAGATGAAACAGCTAAATGAATAAAGGAAGTAAATTTAAAGCAAAAAAAAATAAATAATTGTAGTTTGCTCCTCAAAATGTTGATTTAATTACAAATAGAAAATTTTGAATAAATATTTTAAGTGAACATTTAGAAATTAATAAAATAACTTTTGTGACAAGATTTTTTCATCTATTATTATGAGAAGATAAGGGAAAAATATGAATGAAAATATTGAAAAATCTTATAAAGAAATAAAAGATCGAGCTAGCTTAAGGGAAAAATTATTAGAAAATATCGTAAGAAATTCTAAACCAATCAAAAACTTTCCAGATCAGCGAAATTTCTTAGTCCTAGCTCGGGAGTGGAATTCATGGTATCCTTCAATGTTAAATGTACGAGGAGGCTGTTATTTCTTTAATATAAATAATGAAATAATAATAATCGATCCAGGGTTTAATACTCTTGAAGTAATCAAAAACAAAGAATTGGATATAAGATTGATTAGGCATATTTTGATTACTCATTTTCATCCAGATCATGTAGAAAATCTAGTTGCTTTAATTACTAGACTTTCGAGTAAGAAGAATAAACTAACAGTATACTTAAATTCAACGACATATCAACATTTTAAGATATATAGTAGGGGTTATACCGAATTCATTGAAATAAAACCTAACATGAGGGTAACTCTTAAATTTGATATTAAAAACCCAACCTTAGAAGTTAGCGTAGATATTTTAACTGCTTTTCATAAAGAAGTTGGCGGAGCATTTAATTCTGTAAGCTTAAAATTTTTTTTAAAAGAAAAATCAAATATAATACATAAGATTGGTTTCATGAGCGATTCAGATGGATCTGAAAATTATATTGATAATTATGTTAAAAACTTTAAAGATTGTGATATTTTAATTCCGCATTTAGGAGCTATCCATCAAGAGAAAGAACCTACGGGCTATAAACATCTATATGAAAGTGGCTTAGACTTATTACTAAAAAAACTTCCTAAAGATGGTCCTTTAATAATTTTAGGTGAATTTGGATTCGAATTAGCCAGTGAAAGAGATTTCAAACCAGTTGTGCATGATCTTTTTCCAAGGAATAGACTTACATATAGTAATTTTATTTCTACATTTTTACCTTTTTTTAGTGAATCTACTAATGCTGAAAATTATCCCTATATAGCAAGAGAATTGACCTCCTTATTTGGAATGTTTATAAATGATGTAAAGTTCTTAACTCCAAATCTAGAAATATTATTTCCATTTATCACTTATAAAAAAGCATTTATTCATGAACGGAAAAGTACATTCTTATATAAGGATGCTTTCGAATATTTAAAAGGAGTAATTAATGATTTTAGAACATCCTTTCAACCAGAACAATTTCTTAATTTATGGAAAATTTTCCACAAAACAGTAATATTCTTGGCAGAAACCTCTCAATATTGCATAGATCTCTTTGAACAGACTTTCAATGAATGGAATTTGAATGAATTATTTGAAGTTTTCAAAAAGATTGTTAAAAATTTCATTAATTTCATTCCAGTAGATTTGAAGAATTCTATTTTGAATAGTTATTTCATATTAGGTAAGAAATATCCTGTTGAAAATTCCATTAATGTGGATGATTTTTTGAATCTTATAAATGTCAATATTAACCCGACCTCGTCATTTTTTCAAGGATTAAATCCTGAAATTACAACTTTTTTTAATTCTATTGAAATGAAAGGATTGATTTTTATTTTTTTTTCATATTATATACTTAGATTATTTCAAACTGTTTCTTATAAGACTCCAATTACTATTGAACAAGATGGAAGAGAAATTATTTGTAAGTACTTTTCTAAAAAATATAACAAAAAAGTTATTCCTGAGCATCCTTCTTATGTCTTATTTTTTGAGGATAATCAAATTAAAATTGAAGGATATTCCTCAAATCCTGAGTGTTCACATTTGAATAAGAAGAGTTTATTAGATATTAATAAAAATTGGAGTTTTATCTCTAAAAACGATGATAAAGAGATACTTAGTATAATCCCTATCAATGGATGCGAAATATGCAACCAAAAGAGAGAAAAGAGAGATGCAATAAATCAGATTGAAATATCAAAGCATCAAGAACAAATTGAAAGAGATCTACAAGAACCTATTGCAGATTTAGAAGATGCTAATAAAAGGATAGCAGAGGTTAATAATTTTTACGGGATTTTTTTCCATCTTGATTTTATCTATGAATATTCTCAAAAGGATTTAATAAGAGGAACAGATAACATAACGCTTCTACAAAAAATTATTGATCTCGATATAGATAACTCTGAGAATGAAATAAATTTTTTAAAATTAAAGATTTTGATTCATCCTGGCTTCCTTTGCTTTCAGAATACAAAGAACTATATCCTGGAAAAAATTAAGGGGATTAATATTGATTTAAAAGAAATTGTTTTGCATTCCCTCAGTGATAAGTTTCCCTATAAATTTGATCAAGATGAAGAAGTCATACCAGCTTATTATGAATTATTTGATGATTTGGATTTGATGAATTTGATTGAAATGAAAAGTTCCAATTTAGACATTGAAGATATTTTATCAATTATCAATTTTTTCTATGAAAAGAAAGAAAGGGACAAAAATTTTTTTCAAAGAAGGAGTTTTATTTACTTTACAAAACAATTTATTAATGCCTTTTATCCTTTAATAGAAGAGCCTGAAAAACATCAAGAAAAATATCAGACCATAGAAAATAATAAAAATAAGATTGAAAAACTCGGTTATTTGGGATACCCATTTAATAATTATAAGATGAGACTCTTATATAATCAACACAAATTCTATAATAAGCAAATATAGCTCTTCACTTGTTTTATACATAAAAATTACCCTAGTTCTCATAAGCTACTCTTTCTATATAAATTATTAGAGGTCTGCATTAACGGAATATCCCTAACTTTTATGAACTTAAGAATATTCTCATCAAACCAATCCTGTAAACTGTTGTGAGAGTAATGTAATTTCAGATATAAAAATAGCTATGAAACAATTTTCAGTATCAGAAAATTAATGTTCAGTGAACATTAATTATAAGTAAAAGAAAATGTCAGTAGGCATGTAGATATTTCGGAATTAATGAATTTAAACTCAGTTGTTTGTAATTTCTCTCCCTCTATACTATTGATTTAAGATATAGAATTAGAATTGAAGATTTTTATACTAAATGTGTATTATTCTTTATTAAAAATTTGAAGTATTATCAAATTTTTAAATATAATGAATAAGGTAAAACAAAAATGTCAAAAACCAAAGTAGCAATAGTTGGCATAGGAATTACACCTTTCCGAGCTCGATATCTTGATAAAACATATTTTGAGCTTGCTTACGATGCTACGAAATTAGCATTGGATGACGCGAATAAAAATGGTGCAAGAATTTCTCACAAAGACTTAGAATCCACTGTGTATGGAATATATAACGAGCTGTTTGAACGACAGTTCATGCCCGACATCTTTACTAATAGCTATTTAGGGATGAATGATAAACCAGGCACTCGAATTGCGAGTGGTGGGGCAACAGGAGGGTATACAGTCAGAATGGCATATGCCGAAGTAGCATCGGGATTATCAGATTTATGTCTTTGTATTGGATTAGAAAAATGCAACGATTGTTACGACGAACAAACCGGTACAACAACGCCGGAAGTACTTAACTCCATCGCTTATAGCGCGGATATGACGTATATTTTATAGCATTGAAATATGTTATAAAAGCGGAAGAATATCCGATGGGAAAATAGAATTTAGATGTCCTAAATATCCCCATTGATGGCAGCTTCGTCGTATGTCTCGATGGTAAACGCCCATTACGAGGAATTTGGAAATCCAACCGAAGAGCAAATGGCGTGTGTGGGCGTGAAGAACCACGGGAATGCTATGTTAAATCCAAAAGCTCAGTCTCCAATGAAGATAACGGTAGAGGATGTAATGAATTCCAGAATAATATGTTACCCCTTCAAAATGTTAGATTGTTGTCTTTATTCAGAAGCTTCTGCAGCGTTAATATTGGCATCAGAAGAGAAAATTAAAGAATTAGGAGTAGAAAAACCAATCTGGATTACAGGAGTAGGGGCAGCAAATACTGACTGCTTTATCGGAAATAGGGAAAGCATGGGAAGATTGTATTCTAATATTAATGCTGCAAAAATGGCCTATAAGATGGCGGGACTTGATTATAACGATATTAAATCTCAGATCGATTTAGCTGAATTACACGACGCGTTTTCGGGGCAAGAAGTTATTTCGTACGAAGAGTTAGGATTTGTACCATTTGGAGAAGGAGGTTCGTGGATCGAAAATTCCTTTGAAAAACCAGGAGAAGGACCTTGGTTAGAAGGCGAGCTTCCGTGCTGTCCTTGTGGTGGATTAATCGGATGCGGACATGCGGTTGGAGCTACAGGAATAATGAGTACGGGGGAAGCTGCTCTCCAATTAAGGGAAGATGCGGGTAAACACCAAGTCACCATCGAAAAAGGGCGAGCCATTTCGCACTCAATAGGAGGTCCTGGAGCAGCATATGCTGCGATTATCGTAATGGCAAGCGAGGAGGGATTAAACAAACCATGAGTGAACCGTTTCAAGACCATCAAATAAGAGATGTAATCAAAATCAACTACAAATATACATTAGGGGGACAGTCTAAGTTCTTCATAGAGCTTATGAATAACAAAAAGCTATTGGGAACGAGGTGTAGAAAATGTGGTAAAACTTGGATGCCTCCTCGAGTTAATTGCTCTGAGTGCTACGAACACACCGATTGGATCGAAATGAAACAGACCGGTATGATAAATGTGAGCACAATTGTATGGTATACTACATCTGCGTTTATAAAAGCCATTCCCTACGGAATAGGGTTTATAAAGTTAGACGGAGCGGATACGGCTTTGCTACAAGGAATATTTTCGGAGAATTTAGTACCTTCTAAACTCAAGAAAGGCCGTAGAGTACGCGCGGTGTTTTCTAAAGAAAGGGAAGGGAAAATGACTGACTTTTTCTTCGTTCCCGAGGAGGAGTACGATACATGGATTAACAAGCCTGAATACGAAGGAGGTGATTAGCATGTCCACGGCAAAAGAAAGTCTAGAAAGTATTTTTTCAAAGATGAACGCTAACGAAAAGGCAAAATCAGTGTTTGTTACTAACATTGCGGGAAAAGACGTGAATTGGAATATAGCCTTTCAATTCAATCTTGACAATCAAGAGCCTTTTTATGTACAGATCGAAGATAAAAATTCCAAGTTAACTGAAGGAACACTTGCAGATGCCGAAATCGTTATGTCTGGGGATCCTAATTCCATCGTAAAAATTTGTAATGGTAAAGGAGACTTCACTCACGCTATTAGCAGAGAAGAGATTACCGTAGAAAAAGGAAATGTTATGGATGTAATACGCCTAACAAGGGCAATAACGATTGTATTAAAAACTGAATAATCTACTTTCTTTTTTTAATTAATTTTTCTTTTTGATAATTTCAGAATTTAAAACCTAATAAGTTCCAAAAATTTAATTCAAGTACATAAATCATACATGATACTAAGAAACCTAGATAGAAAACCCCTATTTTAACATCGATAGGTTTTAATTTCCACGATACACCAAGGAGTAATGTATTTGCAATAACTATAAAAATAGCGATTATTGGCGTCGAAAACAAAAGATAAATGATCGGAGCTATAGAAAATCCCCAAGAAATTTCTGTGAAAATTGTCCAATTTAATGATATTAACAACAATGCAAAGGAAAGGAAGAAGAACAGAGTGATCATTGTCCCAATAATTGTGAACGAAGTATTATTCTTCAATATCCATTTTAGAGTAGAATTTTCAATTAAAATATCTTTGTTTTTAATATTATCTCCTGTTTTCTGCTTCTTTTTTTCCCGAGTCATCGAAAAAGCAAATACGAGACTAAAACAAGACATTGAACCAAGGCAAATGAGGATAATACATAGATGAAGTAAAGGTTCTTCGAACCATTCGAGCTTCTCAATCCAATATCCTTGATTCGTAACAAAATATGATTTTCCCTTAGTACCATAATCCTCTAGGAAAATAAGAAAAAAATCATCGTCAATTATAGTACTATTTTCATCCACCGGAAAAAATACATATGGTTCAACTTCTATAAATTCCCTTCCAAAAACAATTATTCGAGAACCATTTTGAGTTACTGGATAAGTATTGTACGGAACTAAATTAACAAGCCCAAGTACCTTCATACATGAACTATAAGGAAATCTAGGATCGCGGTAATTTCCAACAAATCGAGTGATTCTTTCTTCGGCATTTGATAGGGGTTGAAGATCGGTACGGCTAGATTCTAATCGAGGATAGTACCTATCCATGAAAGCATTCATTAGATTCCAGCGAGCAGTTTGACCATTCAAACCATTATAAGACACAAAAATACCAAACCCATGATCACGAGAGAAAAGAGCTAAGCATGAAAAGGAATTAGAAGAACCATGATGATATAACAATCTAAATCCGTTGCATGTCCTCTCCATCCATCCATAAGCAAATCCGTTTACTCTTGGGTCAGCTGAATGTGAAGTAGTATACATAGTATTCGCTGTAGAATTAGAAAGAATTCTTGAATTCTCATATTTGCCACTTTGAATATGAGCCATTAAGAATTTTCCCATATCACTAGCCGTTGAACTCATACCCGCGGCAGGACCGACTTGATAGTATATAAAATCTCCCACTTCAAATCTACCATCTTCATTAATACTGGGATAACCAACAGCAAGATCTTGATTTAAATAGGATGGAAGGGGTTGAGAAAATGAGCTTGAGAACATCCCGAGAGGTTTAAAGATATTTTCCATTACATACTCGTTGAACTCTAAACCCGAAACTTTTTCAACTATATATCCCGCTAATGTAACACCATAATTTGAATACGCAAATATTTCACCTGGGGGGTAGATACGCTCTGGAACATTGTTCTTGCAGAAAGTTTCTAAATCCATTAATTCATCAGGTGTACGAGCGGTCATCCTTATAACAAGATCCTCAAAACCGGCCGTATGACTCATTAGATGCTTAATTGTGATAGGTTTCGAATACGAAGAGGGAATCTTAAATGATGTGAGATAGGTGTTTACATCAACATCTAAATCTAACATCCCTTTTTCATAGAGTTGCATTACAGCAGTCCAAGTAAATAGTTTGGAGACGGAACACATGCGAAAAATGCTTGTATTGGCTTGAACGGCTTTCTCCTTATAAATATCAGAAAATCCATATCCCTTGGAGAATAATATTGAGTCGTTCTTAACGACAGCAATACTTGCACCAGGAATTTTATAGGTTTCCAAATGATCTTCCATGAATCCATCAATAAATTCTTCTAAATCTTCTTTAGTAAGAGTATAGTTCGATATATCGCCTGATGCCTTTACCTCATTAGCAGAAGATAAATTCAATGATGACATTGAATTTTTTGGATTTTGAGGATAAATGAAGATCATGAATCCAAAAGTTAGTAAAAAAATATGGATTAAAGTGATGAAATAGATTATATGGCTCTTATTCATATTGATATCTCGTTTTTATTGAATGATTTCAATTTACTTCTTTTTTTAAGAATTAAAAAAAAAATGGAGACCAATTTTTAACTTAGCTTAGAGGTAAGTTTTATTTTAAATGAAGTTAAAAAATAGTGCTAATCATTTCTGATAAATGATCAAGATTAGAATACAAAAGCGTTTTATTAATTTTCTTGATGTAAGGGGGAATATTATGACTTTCCTTCGTACATCTCTTTAGAATCTACCATATAACTTGGTTGCCAATCTAGACTTTGATGTTCAAAGTACTGTTTATACAAATCGCTGTATTTTCCACCAGCAGCCAATAGTGTTTCGTGAGTACCTTCTTCAATAATTCTCCCATTTTCCATGACGATTATTCGATCAGTATTTAATATCGTTGACAACCTATGGGCTATAATTATAGAAGTTCGACCTTTTAGAAGTACCTCGAGCGCTTCTTGAATAACGGCTTCAGTATAGGCGTCTACGCTTGAAGTTGCTTCGTCTAAAATGAGGATTTTTGGATCCATTAGCAGGGCTCTTGCAAAACTTATAAGTTGTTTTTGACCTGTAGAAAGCCCTTTTCCTCGCTCGCCTATCACGGTTTGAAGTCCATTTGGTAAATATTCTACGAACTCTTCAGCATGAACTGCTTTGATTGCCTTCTGGATGTCTTCTTCCGAGGCGTCTTGTCTACTGTATCGGATATTTTCTTCTAATGTGCCAGAAAATAAAAACACGTCTTGGTGAACCACTCCGATGTGTCTCCTATAGGATTCTAATTTTATCTCTCTAATATCTATTCCATCAACTTCAATCTTTCCCGCTTGATATTCGTAATAGCGGGACAAAAGTTTTATTAAAGTCGATTTTCCCGCACCTGTATGGCCTACAACCGCAAGTTTCTGTGCTTTCTCAATTTGGAGGTTAAATCCTTTAAACACCCATTCACCATTTCTGTAGCAAAAATCGACATCAGAAAAAACTACTCTTCCCTCTAACTCATCTATATCTATACTGTTTGGGCTCTGTTTTATGTTTGGCTCTGAATCAAGAATATCGAGAATACGTTCGTAAGCAGCCATGCCAGCGCTTAATTCTGGGAAAAAAAGAGCCACTATCATAATTGGGCGGAAAAAATTTTGAACATATAAGATAAATACGAATATGATTCCGGGGTTTAAAACTCCTTGAAAGACAAATTGACTTCCAATATATACGATAATTATTAAGGTGATTCCGGAGATAACTTCAAGTAATGGTCTCCACATGTGAGTTGTTCCCGTTATTTTAAAACTTGTTCTAAAATACTCTTTATTAATTTCATCAAACTGCTCCGATACGGTCGTTTCTTGCCCAAAACTCTTGCAAACGTGAATCCCTTCGATTAGTTCAACCATTGCTGCATTAACATCTCCTATAGATTTCCTATAAGATCTACTTACCACTCTTGCAAGTTTTCTTAAGGAAAACATAGCCAATAAAACGATTGGAACAGAAGCCAAAGCAATGAAAGCTAATGTTGGATTAAGCCAGACTAAAATTATAAAAGTAAAAATGCTAATTAGAAAATTTCCCACTGTATCTGTTATTAAGATTGTGGTATTCCCAAAATCTAATGCGTCGTTTGAAACTCTTGTATTAAGTCGACCACTCTCGTGTTTATCAAAAAAGCTCATATCTTGCTCTTGCAATTTGTCGAATATATCCATTCGAAGGTTATCTAAAAAAAATGGCGCAAATTTGCCAATTTCTCTGCGTTGGAAAAAAAACATTATCCAAATTACTACATATAATACGATATAACTAAATCCTGCTAACATTATTACCGTCAGGTTAGAATTAGCTTTGTACAACTCCTCAACAGCAGCTCCTACTATAAGAGGATTAACAATTTCAGCAACGGTAGATATTAACACAAAGATTGAAATAAGTAATATGTTTTTTTTAAAGGGGATTACCCTCTTAATGTACCGGGAAAAAAGCTCGCGATCGGTATGCTTTCTCTTTATTTGTTCCTCAAATAATCCAGAATAAATCCCCATTATTAAACCTCATTAGCTTTCTTACTTTTTAACGTTGGTAAGGGTAGATGTTTTCCAAATATTCGCCTATAATCTTCTGAGCTGAAAAGTAACTCGTTGTGATTACCCTCTGCCACAATTCTTCCTTTCTTAAGTACTAATATCTTATCGGAAGTTCTAATTGTATGCAGTCGATGTGTAATAATTAATGTGGTTCTGTTTCTAAGTATGTTCTCCATAGCTAGTCCAATTTTTTCTTCTGTTTCACTATCCACAGCAGAGACCGAATCGTCGAGTATAATTATTCTGGGATCTGTCAAAAAAGCTCTTGCGATTGCTACTCTCTGTTTTTCTCCTCCAGAAAGGCGAGTTCCTCTCTCTCCCACAATTGTGTTATATTTATTCGGGAAATTTTGGACGAAATCATGAACTTGTGCTAGCTTTGCTACTTCTTGAATTTCGTTTGATTTCGCATCTTGTTTCCCAAAAGCAATGTTTTCTTGAATTGTGCGAGAAAATAGATAAATTTCTTGTTCTATGTATCCGATATACCTCCTTAATACTTGTAAGGGATATTTCCTTATGTCAATTCCATCTAAAAGGATTTTTCCTTGTTGTGGTTCATAAAGGCGCAATATCAACTTAACCAAAGTTGTTTTTCCTCCCCCAGTTGGACCAACAAGTGCGATTCTTTGATTTGGTTCGATCTTAAAGCTTAAGTTCTTAAGAATCGGTTCGCTTAATTGCTTTTCGTTTTGATAAGAGAAGCTTACATTCTTAAATTCTATAAAACCTTCGATTTTTTTAGACCAATCAAGGAACTCATCTTTTTCAATCTCGATTTTATCTCTTGAGAGAGCAATATATAAACGCGAACAAGCGGCAAATCCACTTATCATATCATTTGTAGCCCAGAATATAACACTGGTGGGATCTATAAGTGTTACTAAGAGCAAATTTATGGTTACTAAATCACCAACTGTTAATGTGTTCTGGATTACGAAGATACAACCAACGAAAAATATAGTTCCAATGGCACAATATAGAACCAGCATTGGATAAAATTTAGATTGAACTTTAGTTTCTCCGATCCAATTGTCTCTAAAAGCATATACCGCTTGGCTAAATTTCTGGCGCTCTAACTTTTCAGCTGTAAACGATCTCACAACTGCGGCTCCACTTATACTATCTTGCAATACTACCGCCAAATTTGAATGTTTTCTAAGTCTACCTGAAGCATATGGTGAAAGTCGCTTACGATAATCCAAAATAAAATAAAGATATATAACGATAAATGGAACAAAGACCAAGGTTAATCTAAGATCAAGTACTTCACTTAGTAGGATTGTAGTAATACCTATTTGAAAAAAGGGATAAAGATAAAAAGCCCCATGCGCAATCATGGCGTTAATCACTCGCAAATCATTTGTGGCGTGAGCTTGTAAATCACCAGTTCGAACATCATCATAAAACCTTAATGGTTTCATTTGAATTGTATCGAAAAATTCTTTTCTCATGTTTTGTTCAGTTTTTAAACCTAGATAATGGCCGATCATTGTCGTAAAGTATCCAATACCACTGCGTAAAAAATAAAGCACCAATCCAAAAAGTACCATTATGATTAATTGAAGTTCGTCTTGGAATAAAAGCAAATTATCGATTATATCTCCAATAACTACTGGAATAAGAGTCCTTGTAAGGGTAAGGATAATTATGCTTACAATAACTAATAATGCGACATATTTTTGCTTGTAAAGGTGATGTAGAAACCACCTTTGATAGTTCTTATATTTCTTAAAACTTTTGTTCATTAAACTTGAAAAATAGCCGATATAACTTGAAATTTTGTTTTTATGAATTTTATTACCTTTTATTTGTTTATAAAGTCATAAGTCGAATGATTTAAAGATGTCGATAGCTATTAGTTGTCTATCAAAAATTTTAAGATATCTTATTATATGAAATGAAAAAAAATCAAATTGTTTTATCGGCAATAATTATTTTCACACTGATAATAATCACTGTTATCTCTTATGGATACACAGAAAACGACCCAAAACTAAGCACATACAATCAATACATATCTGCAGATCATAACATAGTAAACCAAATCAGGTTAAATCAAATATCCGACTCTAAAATTGAACTCGCTAAAGAAAAACTAAGAATAGCGTATGGACACACTAGTCACGGTTCGCAATTAACAACGGGGATGAGCGGTTTACCGGAATTTAAAGAAGCAAATGGTGGAACTGAAGGGTTATATGATTGGAAAGATGTTTCTAATTGGGATAATGTTGAAGAAGAGGTGTTAAACATCGCAGATCGGTTTACTTCAGAAGCAAACGATTTAGGCAATCCAAATCGCGAACAATGGGCAACAGCAACGCGAAATTATCTTAACAATCCTAGCAATACCGTAGTCAATGTAGTTATATGGTCTTGGTGTGGTCAAGTTTCGAGCGCTTCGGAAGAAGACATAAATACCTATCTTTCTTTAATGAATAGTTTAGAAAATGATTATCCTGAGGTGATTTTCGTGTATATGACCGGTCATGTTGATGGAAATGGGGAAGAAGGTAACCTTTACATTCGTAACGGGCAAATCCGAGACTATTGCGAGCAAAACAAGAAAATTCTTTACGATTTTGCAGATATCGAATCCTACGACCCTGATGGGAATTATTATGGAGACAAAGCCGTCAACGATAATTGCGATTACGATAGCGACGGAAATGGCTCAAGAGACTCAAATTGGGCATTAAATTGGCAGAATGCTCACACTGAAAGCGTCGATTATTATTCTTGTAGCGCTGCACACAGTCAAGCCCTCAATGGAAATTTAAAAGCGTACGCTGCGTGGTGG
>JAHPYY010000148.1 GCA_019058515.1 Promethearchaeota archaeon | reverse complement strand
ATCCTCTATTGATTCTGTAATATCGTAAGGTTTTTGAAACTCGTTTTCAACGCGAGTGAAAACATATACATCATGGCGTTTAGATAATTCGATACACTTATTATAAGTATATATCTCGGAACCTGCCATGTAGTAGGGAGGGAATCCATGAATGACAACTAATATCTTTAATTTTTTTTTAATTTTAGATCAACTCTCAAGGGATTTTACAACTTTTTTTAGTTTTCATTTATTTTCAAAAAAAAAAGTGAATTTGATTTTTAAATTACAAGTACTCGTATTTTATCTTTTGTTACCTTTTGAGGCTGAATTATTTGGATTCAATTGATTAGCTCTATTATCTACTGATGCGTTGTATGCAGGATTATTAGGATTCATACTATTTGATCTATCATTATTACTTTTGCCCATTTTCTTTCACCTCCTTCTCGTTAATTTGAAAATATATTACCCATTAAAAATTACTCTACCAGGCTTAACCTGCTCTTTAGACTAACTGAATTTCCTGAAGAAAAAACCATTAGCCTATTTAAAGTTTGATTAGCACTTGGAGAAAGTGAAATAGAAAAAGCAAAAGTATTGATTTTGAAACAAAAGTGTATTAGAATCCTAAACTTTTGGCTAATATTTCGACTAAATTTCACAGTTATCTTCCTCCGAGCAGTTTCAACCTAAAATCATAGGTCCGGAAGCAGGAAGTAGTTCCGCAAGGAAAAGCTCTTTTTAATATAACTAAAATAGATATTCAAATATATAAATGCTTTCTAATAAATCTAATATTTTTACTTATACTTGCCAAATTTTGGAACTATTAGAGAATAAAAAAAAAATAGAGTTATATACTATTATGAACTCAGTAATCTTACTTGAAGACTTAATGGTATCAAGTAATTTTACGAGTTTTTCCCTTTTTCGTCTATTTTTTCCAACCAATCATATAAATTTGAGCTTTTAATGATTTTCACAGCAGCTATTTCTTTTGCTTTGGATTTTGAAGATCCAAGCGCGATTTTATAAAAATTATCTTTACCTAACTGCAAATTCATAAAAATCAGTTCTTGATGATCTAATTGAGTGTGGAAAACGGAAATTTTTAACTCATTAATCCTTGCATTGAGAAGGAGAAGCATTGAATAAAGTCCTCCTTTAGCCTTTCTTTTTGCATAATCCTTATAAGTTTCATCTTTTAATTCGGAAAGGTTTCTCATTTCTTTAGGATTATCGATTCTATTAAGTTCTATTTTGTTTAAATATGATGATTCCGTAGGAACTAGACTAGATTCTTCTTTAAAAGAATTTAGATTTGTTTCAATATCAAATGGGTATGTTTCCCCTAATTGCTTTAAAATACTTATTGCAGCATATTTCTCTGCTCCCTTTTTATTTAGGTAATTTTCCTCGGCAATGTATTCTACATCCTCGTATTTCACTATAATAGTACATTGAAAGGTTGGCATATGATCTGGACCACCAATTTTCTCAGTTTTAAATTCTGGTAAATTTAAACCTCTTTTTTGGAAGAACGCTATAAGTGTGCCTTTTGGATCGTCAATGTAAAAACTGAGGAAAAGTTCATCAACTTTATATTCACTTTTTAATCTATTCCAAAGAATATTACAACTTTCGAATCCTTGATTTAAATAAATTGCACCAAATAGAGCTTCAACAAAACCAGCCGCGATTTTATTTGATATTTCAAGGTTATTTGCTGTTAGAACTATTTTATCCATTTTTAGAACTTTATATGCTGTGGAAAGAAAATCATTATTTACAAACCTTTCCCGAATCTTAGTCATATCTCCTTCCGTAAGGTTTGAATTCTTAAATAACTGCTTAGCTAATACTAAATCTAATACAGCATCGCCCAAAAATTCTAATCTTTCGTTATCCTTAACATTATATCCCATCCCTTTATAAGAGCTATGCGTTAAGGCGTCTTTTATCAACTCCAGATCGTCAATTTCGATCTGAAATTCTTTTAACCAATTATTGATTTGGTTTTCCCAATTTTCATCCCTAATATTTTTTGGTACCATTCTTAATTATCTCCTTAATTGATTTTAAATAACAAGACTGGAGATAATTAAGATTTGCTATTTCCCCTGCAGATATAGGAAAAGTAAGCAGGGCACATTAATTTGGTCGTATTAATTAACCCTTATCACTTCACCTTAATCCGCAAGGGAAATAGCAAATCTTAACTGAAGGGGCTAAGCCATACAAGAGATTTCTCATCCTACTACATGCGTTTTCTGAAAATATTTCCGACCAAAGAAACATTAAGAGAAAAGACAAATAGGAAGATTAGCTACCCCTATAATGGATAAGAACCTTCAAATCAGTCTATTTTCCATTTTAGCAAACGGAAGTTTGCTATAATAGTTTAAACAATATAGTTATTTAAATGTTTATTGAGAAATATTTCAAGGTCTTTTTCATTTATTCTATTCTTACACTCTTTCAATAACTTTATTTATAACTTTGCCCATGTTGTTAAGTAATTAACTCAGTTTTGAATAGTTATTAAGTAAGCAATTAAAGGCAAAATGCTCAACAACCCGTCTCCAAATGCGACACCGGGCGAGCGCTCTTTTTTCAATCGCATCGACCAAATCTATGGCGAAAATGACGCCGTGATAGGTTATGTAGAACCAGATATAAGCGGACTTCACCCTGATTTTCTTTTGATGTCGCCTTCTTTTGGAGTCGTACTGGCAGAGATAAAAGATTATTCTCCTGAACGATTACATGTTGTTACAAAAACGGGTGATTGGGAAAAATTAGATGAGCGTGATAACTCTTGATTTAAGAGATAATTCGATATCGCTTCAACTGGAGTTTATAGAAACTATGAAAAATATTGGAACGCAGTTTTATCTCTAAAATCCAATTAATCTAAAAAATAGAATATTCTTTTCTTCTATACTCATAAAATAAAAAATGATTTTGCAAAATAGCTAAAATTACTTGAAATTAAACAATTTTCTCGCTTTATCAACTGTACCTGAATCAAATTTTCTAAATAAGGTATATGCCGCTATTGGTACAACACATCCACAATTATCACATAAAAGTGGTGAATTTCCCATGACACAAAACTTTTGTGTTCTATCAGGATAGAAACTTTTTATTTGACCAGTTTTAAATATGCAATGTGACGTAAATTCTTTTGACAGATAT
>JAHPYY010000147.1 GCA_019058515.1 Promethearchaeota archaeon | reverse complement strand
GTTATAAAGTTTAATAATGCAGTTAATATACCCCATAGATTTACTAAAACTACTGCGTTCCTTACACCGATAATAGGAGTCAGAAGTGGCATAAGTAAGAGTGCGTCGCCAAATCCAATAGTCCCATATACCATGCTTGAAAAAAAAACCGCAATTAAGGAAATGTAAATTATCATAAGACTTGCGTGTAAACGAAGTTCGAGTTATGATGTATGTCCAATCTTTATAAATCGATTTTACTGTGTTTAACTAATTCAATGGAGTCATATATATTAATTCAAGTTTGGTATTTTTTGGATCATAAATGTGAATTAGATTAGAAAGCGTTCCAAGATGCCCTCGTTATCTGAAAAGATTAGAATCCTAGGTGCCGCTGGTAAGTACGATATTTGCGCTTCAACCAGTTGTGCATCTAACGAAAGTATTGAAACTTCTAGTTCAAATTTACTAAAAAACAACAAACCTTCTTTTGGATCAACCCTAGCAAGTGGAATTTGTCATAGTTTTACACCAGATGGCAGGTGCGTGTCGCTGTTTAAGGTGTTGTTCTCTAATTCGTGCGTTTTCAACTGTAAATATTGCTTTAACAAGGTTAATAGGACAATCACCAATTTTACTCCCGAGGAGTATGTTAAAGCTTTCATGTACCTCTATTTGGGGAATTACTGCGAAGGCGCGTTTCTATCCTCAGGTATTTCAAAGAATCCTGATGATACAATGGAAAAAATGTTAGAATCGGTAATAACTTTAAGAGAGAAATATAATTTCAGAGGATATATTCACTTTAAATGTCTTCCAGGAGCTTCCCGTGAAATCGTACGCAGAGCAACTCAATACGCGGATAGAATGAGCATCAATTTAGAATCACCTAACGATTCCCGTCTGTCAGATATAGCCTCTCAAAAGTCGCTTAAATCAGATATACTGAAGAGACAAGAGTGGATTAGAGAAGAGGAGGGCAAAAAGTTCGAGGATTGGGAGAATATTGATAACATGGAGAGTTTTGATATAAATTCCTGTAGAATATCTAACTTAACACGATGCGAAGAAAAGTACCGAAACGCTCGAAAGTTACCCGCGGGTCAAACAACTCAATTTGTCGTAGGAGCTGCTGGAGAATCTGATTTGGAAATTCTACAACGATTAGATTGGGAGTATAAAAGAATTAAACTCAGAAGAGGATATTTTTCTGCGTTTTTTCCAATAAAGGGAACCTCCTTAGAGTCTAAATCTCCCACTCCACTCGTGAGGGAAAATAGGTTGTATCAGACTGATTGGCTTATGAGAGTATATAAAATTCCGTTTAAAGATATTACTCCCATACTAACAGAAAACGATAATTTACCTCGGAAAGACCCTAAGGTATGCCTCGCTAACATTTATTTCGAAGGGAAGAAGCCCGTTGACATTAACGAAGCTCCTTACTCAGAATTGATAAGAATTCCCGGTATCGGCATTCAATCGGCTTCCAGGATAATAACCTTAAGGAATAATGGAGAAAAAATTACCAAAAGAGCTCAATTAAAAAGTATAGGATGTGTATTGAAGAGAGCTGAACCCTTTATTAAGATAGATTCTTCGTTTCAATCTGTTTTGGATAAATTCATGAACTAAACCAATGCGATAAGTGAGGGTATGTTTAAAATTTCAAAAAACAAAGCACTATTCTTAGTTAAGCGTCATAAAGATTACAAATCAAGTTCAGAATCCGTCCAAAAGCGATTTTTAGAGCATCTAAAGAACACACCTGAACTTTACTTAAAAACTAAATACACTATATCCTCCCGAAAATTCTCTGAGATGACTAGTGATGTGGGAAGAGAAATTCATTACCACAAGATGTTCACCCGTTTACAAATAGAACATCCTTATCTCCTCTCTGGTATGGTCCAACCAGAACATCTTATTGAGGACCTCTTGTTAAAATTTTTTTACCAACGATTTCCAAATTATTGTGTTGTCTTAGAGTCTATAGTGAAGCGGAAAACCTTCTTCATAGCTCCCAAACATTTAAAGTCAGAGATCACTCAACTCCATCAATTAAAAAGTATTGAAATAGAGAATAAAGTAATAGGAATCTCCAATCTAAACCGTCAAAAAGTAGTAAACCTTTTTATAGAGATCTTAAAAGATTATAAAGAAAAATACGAAATATTAGAAGAGGGTTTAGACCCAGAAGGTCTATTTAAATCATTTTACGGTTCCCAATATATATCTTCCAGGAAAAATCTCCGTTTATTTAACAAGAACATGCCAAAGAAATACCAAAATAAAAAAGACATGAAAGTTGAGAGAGCTTTCCTTAATAAAAGCATGGACGAGTTTCTTAGTAGTAATAAATCAAAATGATATGTATTAGTTCACAATTTTTTTAAGCTTTTTATCTTGATGTTATTTAACCCTTGATTTTTACCACTTATTAATTCTGTTGACAATTATAGATTTAATTAATAAGGACGATAAATTTGCTATTCAAAAATGCGCCACATTTTGTTCAAACCATTTTTTAGAAAATCTTGTGTTATTGGGCGACCTTTATGAACCCTGTGTAAAATACTCTGATATCTACGCTATATACGAT
>JAHPYY010000146.1 GCA_019058515.1 Promethearchaeota archaeon | reverse complement strand
TTTTTGATAAAAAAAGAATTTTCAATAGCAAAAATTTGTAAATCTTTAGGTGTTCCTTGGCTTAAGATAGAAGATTCGTATAATCCTAAAAAATTGATAAAAACAATCGAAGAGGGATTAAAGATCAAGGGTTTAAAAGTAGTAATAGTAAAGAGAGAATGCGGTCTTCAAGCTCATAGATGGAGAACTTCTCAGATTAAAAAATTAAGTCTGGGCGGAGTGAAAATTAAAGAAGCAAATTATTACATATCTGGATGTCAATTATGCCACGAGTGCAGTAGAATTCTTAGTTGTCCTGCAATAAGAAGAACAGAACTTGACGGGAAAGAAACCATGCAAATAGACCAAGATCGTTGTATAAAGTGTGGTGTTTGTTATCAAATATGCCCAAATCACGCTATTCATAAGACTACATTTAACGTATTAAAAGGAGTGGAGGTGCAATTTCGTGAATCATGAAGAAACTGACATTGTAAACATCGTAATTGCTGGAACCGCGGGTCAAGGAGTTATAACATTAAAAAGATTAATAGAATTTGCGGCTCAAAAAGCAAATGTTGAACGTATCCTTGGAAGCGAAGCGACATAATTAATTAAATTACGCGCGCTTAATGCATGGACTCGCTCAACGCGAAGGGGCAATTACGAGTCACACCCGATATCAATTTAAGGTTTGGGAAGATGAAAAATTGAATTTACAATCTCCTCTAATATGTTATGGAGATTCAGATTTGTTCATCTGTTTGGAACCCGTAGAAGCACTTAGGAGAGGTATTTTTGCTTCAACGAAAACAACATTTGTTTTAAATGAGAGGACAATTCCAGGAATTATGATCACTGCAGATTTAGAGGAGTATCCATCCTTGGATAAGATTAAAACCACTCTAAATAAATACACGAATCGAGTGTATTTTATTAACGCGACAGAACTATCTTTAGATAATTTTGGATCCAATCTATTTGTAAATATAATAATGCTGGGTTTTGCGATTCCTACTGGAAAATTACCATATATTGAAATCGAGGATTACGAGGAAGTTATTAAAGAACGGTTAAGAGACTCTGATCTTAATATAAAAACTCTCCATTTAGGTTTGGAATGGGGAAATAATTACATATAGATAGCGTAGATCATATTTTTTATATCTTCGATATTAGAGAGTTTTAAATCCCAAAATATTAAGTTAATTTAAATAGGATTATAATTTTCTGTAAAATACTTATCCTAATTCTATATGAATACAATTAAGATATACTTTCTAACTTTTTCCAAAACCAAATAAACTTCTCTTTTTCTTTGATGATTTTTCAAATATATCAAAATTAGTGCCAATTTTAACGTATATTTCTCTCAAGAAGTTTTGACCTTTATCTGAAAGTGAAAAATTATATTTATATCCCCCTAAAAACAATCTATCCTTTTTTTCTTTTTGGATTAAGCCTTCATCGATAAAGTCTTTAATAATTTTATATAAAGTTTGATAATTTTTTGAAAATTCCAATGTAAGGTTGCTCATATCAATTTCTTTACTTTCATTTAAAAAGAGTAGCAAATCAACAAGACTCATAATTTTGTCGGTATTCATAATTAAGATTAATTTTCTAAATTTATAAATTTTTTCTAATTCGTATATATGATTTTGTATATTTCGAAATTTCTTATTAATCAAATACGATAAAATAAGACGTTTAGAACTTGAGAAATGAATATAAATTACTTTAGATCCGATTAATTACTCAAATTAGAAAAAATAATGAAAAAAACAAATAGAATTCTTTTTTTATGAGGGTATTTTTTCATATGTATCTAAATTAAAGCTATTTAATTGTGGAAAACAAAATAGATTGAGTAAATGGGAACTACTAAATATTGCAAAATCATCGTTGCTGGACAAGGGGGAGTTGGAAAAACCTGTTTTTTAACAAGATTAATACATGATAAATATGATCCAAATAGCGAACTAACTAGGGGTTTTGGGTTCTTTTCTTACAAGTTCGTAAGGAATACAATAAACTATAACTTAATTTTTTGGGACTTAGCGGGCCAATCCCATTTCAAGGATATTCTCACTACATTCGCAGAGGGTTCCATAGCTGCGTTTATTATGGTTGATCTTTCGCGCATATCATCATTAGATGAAATCCCCGAGTGGAAAGAGAAGATAGATAAGTATGGTACTATTCCAATTATTATCCTTGGAACAAAATATGACATAGTTGACGCCGAGAATGAAAAATACATCGATGAGACTTTAAGAAAGTATATGGAAGAACACGAAGAAGTTAAAAACTACATTAAAATATCCTCTAAAACTGGATATAACATAGAAGAAGTTCTTAATTTTATGATTGAGAATTTAATTGAGTAGAATTTGTTATTTTAAGTATACTCGATATTGCTTTTAAAAGAGTAAATATTTAATATATTTTTATTCCAATTTTAATGAATTTTCCAGTAATTTATAAATATTTGTAAAGTTAATAGTAATTATATAATTCTAATTACTACTAAATTAGATCTCTGGTAAAGCTTTATAAGCAGTAATGATCAAAGGAAATTTTAAAATCAACTAATATTACATAAAGAAGAGAATTCTATGGTTCGATTTACATCTGAACATAAGGTATATATAAAAATACTCTATTGGGGTATGGCTGGATCGGGTAAAACCACTGCTGTAGATACATTATATCGATTGACTAAGGATCAAAAAAAAGATATTGAACCTACTGGGAATTTAACAAAAATCGCTATGGCGAGTGGATCAACGCTTTACTTTGATAGAGGAGTTTTTCAATCAACGAAACAAAGAAAAGTATATTATCATGTTTACACAATAGCCGGACAAAGTAGATTCTCTCCTTTAAGAAAAAAGATTTTCAAAGACACGGACGGAGTTCTATTCACAGTTGATTCTCAAACCCATTTTTTTGAAGATAACATCGAATCTTTAAAGGAATTAAAAAATGTAGCGCGTGGTAAGCTAATTTCTGAAATCCCACTTATAGTCATGCTAAATAAGCAAGATCTAAATGATGTTATAAGCACAGATGATTTTAAACAAATACTTATTGATGAGAAGTTATGGCATGAGCCGAATCACGAGTTATATACGTGGAATCCATTGATATATAAAACATGTGCCTTGTTTAATTCAAAAAAAGATATATATCGAAGTTTTTCTGAGTGTGCAAGAAGGACAATATTATACCAAATCTACGGCAATGGAAAAGCTCCTATTGAAAACACATTCGACAGCACAAATCAAAACCTAGATTTTATCTGAAACCTGAAAATTGTATTATTAAGAGACATAATTTCTATTCTAAAATGAAACACGCGTTTAATTCGAATTTTCTTGACCCTGGTTGTAAAATTTCGATGATATAGCGAAAATAATTTGACTTTTGATAGGATGAAAAATTATAGTTATAATGAGAATTATAAAAACCGGGAAAGAAAAAATAAATAAGAGATAATTCTTTAAAATCATTAATACAAATGAATTTTTACTATGAATTTATCAAAAAAAGTAAGGGAAGGCTTACCTTATCAATTTTCGATATTTCAATTCATGGATTTACTAGGGATTGATGCTATTGAAGTAAGAAAAGCAAGAAATCTACTAAAACAACTTTACATTGAAGGTGTCGTACGTAGGATAGGAAAAAATATGTATATAAAATTATATAAATCCTAGCTTATCATCTCGTATTTTAAATTAATTTGAGGGAAAATTAATTTTACTAAATCAAAAAAGGAATTAATAACACCTACTCCCTCAATGGCAATTGTTTTATTAATTTTCAATTTTAGAAATTTATTATAATCTATCATGTTCCTAAAATCGTTTTCCTGAATTTTACCTATACCGTTTAAGTCGTACTTATTTAGACAAATTACTATTGGAATATGATAGAATTCTTTGCCGAATATTTCCACCAGTTCTTTCCAAGATCTCAAATTATGTTGAGTGTTTTTGATTTGAGAGTCAAGAACAAAAATTAACCCATCTGCACCATTTAAAGTAGCTGGACGAGTACTAGAGTAGAAATCTTGACCAGTTGATGAATACACCAGAAATTTACAAGACCAATTAGAACCTTGAAATTTGAGTACACCAAAATCAAAAAATAGCGTTCTTCCAACAGTATTGTCTATTGATATTAATTCTTCTTTTCTTTCAAAGTGAGAAAAAAGATGTTTAATCGAGGTTGTCTTTCCTGACATCGCAGGACCATAATACACAATTTTAATTTGAACCTCTTTGTTTTTATAATCAAATATCATAGAGTTAACCCCATAAAGATTGAATTTTTTCGCCTATCGAACTGTTTTTTCCATTTTTAATTAAATTTGAAAAATCTAAACCCCACTCGTTATCAATAAATGATAAAATTCTCTCAATATTGTCAATTGAGTAATGAATTGTGTCTAATAAAGTTTTACCACCAATTGCCGTAGGAATATCGAGGCTATTCAATAAACTCATTCTAGAAAGGATATAAAATGCTCTTTGAGCTCCATTGTAAAAATCTTGAAACTCTAATCTTACAAAATTCCTTTTTATCTCAGTTTTCTCTATTTTAAAATTCATAATCTCCTGTAAAATCTCTTTGTTTAGATTCGCTGCTTTAGTATTCTCTTTTAAAACTCGTATCATTCTGGTAATAGCTTTTTCAGTACCCTCATAAACACGGTGCATAATCCTTTCTTCAAAATCCAGATTTAAAGATTTTGCATTAAATCCTTTAGTTTTCAGTTCTATATCATCAGAAAACATCCTAATAAGGACATAATTATTGACTTTACCATCAATTTTCCTGGTATTTGATTTTAAATCTCCATTAGTAAGTAATTTCACGCCAATTAGACAAGATTTAAATTCCTTGAAGATTTCTAAAAACTTGTCTGAAACACCGCAGGGACACCGCACTAGAACCCTTTCTGAACCATAATCAGCGTCTTCGTTTTGGATATATACCATATAATCCTCAAAAGAAATAAAATCGGTATAAAAAACAGATTCTTTTCTAAAAAAGATTAAATTACTTAACTCAATCAGGAAATCGTCAATGTTATTTTCATCATCTCCTATTACGATAATTGGAATTCTGTTCAATAAGGAATATAGAATTATAGATGATGATTTCTTCCCTAATCTTTCGAAATTTTCAAATATATCCATTTTACTTCGCGTTTATTTTATAATTAATTCTCCTAGTAGCTTCTTAGGATCCAATAAAAACTGGTCCTCTATGTCATGAGATTTGTTTAGAATCTTGTTAACTTTTGTAGAGTATTGTGGTAAGTAGAGTCTCAATAAACCCAATTTTTGGCGAGATTTTCCTACTTTGGTGCTAAATATCGCCTTTCCTAATCCATTTATAAATTGGTAAGAATTATCGCATTCAATTAAGATTTGATCGGATTTCATCTTTTTTAATAACCACGCACATCGATTTGCGGTCTCAAACAGAGAATAGCTCATTGCGGAGATATCATCTAAGGTTTTGGTTTGAGCATTTGCACTTTTAATAAATTTTGATGCAACAAAACCTCCTTCAATAGAAACAAATGCATAATCAAATGAAGTTATCGATAGTGACGCTTCTCTTAATACTTTTTTGAGATCTTGGGCTAAAGTTTCGGAAAAACTGATCGAAAATGGGGTTAAATTCACCACATATTCAGTATCTTCTTTTAAATTAAATCCGTCAAAAATTTTCTCAGTATTGTTGTTATCATATTGAATTAGTGGTGGTTTGAACGATTCACCTGAAGCAATTAAGGAAGTCTTAATTTTTCTCAAACATTCGTTAGTCTGTAAAAAGATTCCCCCTAAATTAACGCTTGGATGGGCGGTAATTGCTATGAAATATTCGTGATTACAATCAATAATACCTTGATCTTTTAAAATTTCATTTAGAGAACGGTGTAGCGTGTTTGTCAAGGGTGCAATTAATATTTTTGCTTTCTTTCCTTCAATTAAGATGTATTTTAAATCATCGGGATACATATGAATCCCAACATTATATATTGCACTGGCTGCGGTACTAACATTGAATACCTCGTCTTTCGAAAACCAGACTCCTGTGGACTGAATCGGATTACCATCTCTTTGAGTTAATACTACATTTTCCACTCCTTTTAATGTTTTGATTTGATCTAGGTGGATTTTAATTTTTTCTTTTAACTCCATTATCTCTTCCAAGGTGGTTTGTTTTAGTAAAGAAAACTCTATGTAGAAATTTATAAACTCCGAGATTTTTAAAATGAAAAAATTTAAAATCAATAAAATCTATTATACTATGCAATTCGCATCTTTACCGGTGTTAACTTTGATTGCGGTACTTACCGCTAAATGACGAGTTCTTTCCAAGGTGCGATATAAAAAATGAGGTTATGCAAGCATAACTGATGTAAGAACGACTCATCTCTTTTAGCCAATAAACTTAAAGTAATGTACAAAATTTTCTCAGAACAATAATTCCGGTTGATCCTGCCGGACCCGACTGCTATTTGGGTGAGAATAAGCCATGCGAGTCGAATGGGATACCTAAATTTCCCATGGCGAACTGCTCAGTAACACATGATCAACTTGCCCTATGGAGAGAGATAACCTCGGGAAACTGAGGCTAATATTTCATAGTTGAAAAGGCTTGGAAAAGTTTTTCAATCAAAGGGATAAGAAAAATGGTTCTTATCTGCCATAGGATAGGATTGTGTTCGATTATGGTAGTTGGTGAGATAATGGCTCACCAAGCCGATAATCGATAGGGGCCGTGAGAGCGGGAGCCCCGAGATGGGTACTGAGACAACGACCCAGGCCTTACGAGGCGCAGCAGGCGCGGAACCTCATCAATACACGAAAGTGTGAATGGGTTACCCAAAGTGTCCTTATTCGGACTGTGGTAGGTGAGTAATGTCCCCTACTAGAAAGGAGAGGGCAAGGCTGGTGCCAGCCGCCGCGGTAAAACCAGCTCTTCAAGTGGTCGGGATAATTATTGGGCTTAAAG
>JAHPYY010000145.1 GCA_019058515.1 Promethearchaeota archaeon | reverse complement strand
TTCCTCTTCAAAATCATGGTAGAAAAGGCGAATAAAGGTAAGTTCGTGATGGTGGATAAAGTGGAGTACGAGCAGTTCCTCGAAGCCAAGCGGGCAAAAGAGCGAAACGAGACCACTAAAGTCCAATTTCGCGTCAAAAAGTATTATAAGGAAGAGTGGGAGCGATTTGTGGAGCAAAATGAAAAATTCAAGAGCGTTTCCCAATTGATCCGGAAGGCGGTCAACAGCATCGTGTTTCCCGATGTGGCTCTCGGATCTCTAAAAGACGGAGAGGTTCCTGAAGATTTCGACGAGCACTGTCAAGAGTATCTTAGTCGAATCGACAACTGGAAAGCGTACAAACGAATTAGGAAGATCGAACAAGTTATTCAGGAATACAATACCGCAGTAGCCCACGACCATAGCAAAGAGGAAATTAAGGTAAAATTAAGAAATATTCAACATAATTTGTTGAGCGTCATAATTGATCTTGCATCACTAATACCTAATCAGTTGTAGTGTTGTTTACATTTCTCTTAGTCACCCAAAATTATCTTCAAACATTTAATATTTTTGTCGGGTGAGAATAAGCTTTTTTTCTTTAATTTTTTGAGATTAGTTTCCATTTACTGTGAAAAAACAGAAAAATATAATAACTTAGGCATACTCTTAATTCTAGGGAGGAACCCCTTAAAGTTGTTAATTAAAAAATAACAATCAATAAGCAAAAGAGGTTTTCGGGATTAAATCCTCAAGAAACAAAGTTAGCTTGACGCTTAGTCAGGTAAAAAAAAAGAAGTAATGTGTATTTAATAAAAACTAATAAATGAGTTTAATAGATGGCAATTTCAAATAAAAATCTAACACTAAACCAACAAAAAATAATTCGAGAACTCGCAAAACTAAACAAACAATCCAGCGATGCATATTATAGCGCTTTGAAAGTGTTAGAGGATATAGATAATCCAGATAGATTTAATCAATCGGCAAATTCAATTAGACATTTAAGTGCGCTAATTTCAAGGCAAACTTCTATTCAATTGGATGAGGAAGAACAAAGTGCCTTAAAAAACGAGTTTAATCAGACATTAATAGAAAAGGGTTTAGCAGAAAAATACAAGGTAAAAATAGAGATTCAAGAAAGCTCTTTAATTAAAAAATTAAAAAAAGTTATTATTGAATCCCCAAGAGCATTACCAACCCCATCTCAAAATAGGATAAACACACTATTCCAGAGATTGTACAAAATACATGACTATTTTCATAAAATAGCGCATTATAGCGATTTAATTGTTAACCCTGTTTCTTTTGATGTTCACTTAAAAGAGTTAGAGAACATTCTTCTAGATCTACTTGAACCTACTCAAGAAGTAATACCCCAACTTGATAATTTTCTTAGACTAGAAAAGCCGACGCAGAAGGACATCGAAAAATTAATTAGCACAATTAAACACCCCTCCCACGCGCAACATTTTTTTACCAGATTAGATTCTCCTGAATGGATTGATCTGTTAAACGAGAACCTTTTTTTTTCAGATCCTAAGATAGCATCTACTCATAGTTTTATGATATCTATTTTTGCACCAATGTCCTATTTAGTTAAGATGTCTTTCCTTGCCCCAGAAAAGGTATTGACAGTGCTTCATGGTTTTAATAATACGAAAAATTATCGTCTCTTTCGCTCGTTCCTAAGCTGTTTAACGAATATGCCCGTCTCTGTCTCGCGAAAGGCAATAGATTTAATTAAAAAATGGATGAGTTATTATTGTACTGTTTCAGAGCTTGTTGAGATTAAACGTCTAATTAAAAAAAGTATTAAAGAAAAAGACTCAGAGTTAGCTTTATCGCTTCTCGCAATTATGCTTGATCTTAACGAACCAATTGTAAAAGTTGAGCTGGAGAGCATAACAGATAGAATATCTTTTACATTCAGCGATTTTGAAGATTTTATGGACGAATTGATCAATTTGGAGATCGAATGTAAATCCAGTAAATTCTTCAATTTGTTATGCACTACTCTTACTGAGAAAAATAAGCTAGAAATTATAGAACATTATAGATTGAATGCTAAAATTATAGGAGGTGAGCATAAGGTACCTCCTGAGGAAATTCTCTATAGAGACCATTCGAGTATTTGGAGACCACATCTTAATAGATATAATCTAAGAAGCGACAAAAACATACTTGTCGACAAAATTATAGAGACACTACAGCAACTTAAATCAACAAGTTCTGACTTGTTTACCAAGTGCTTAAAAGAACTCTCCATGCACAAATTATCTATCTTTAAAAGAATTCAGCTTTATTTTTACAGCCAACAACGCGAGATTTTTCAAGAAGAAATCAAAGAAATCCTTTTGAACAAAGATATTTTATTAGATGAAGATTGTTGGGGTGAGATGTACTACGCTCTCAAAGATATTTTTAAATTACTCGAAGAAAATGAGAAAAAAATTATTTTAGAATGGATAAGTGAAGATTTTGACTTATCGCAGTTAGAATTAAGTGAGGAACAGCGACAGGAGCGGAATTTAAGTCTAAAAAAAGCGCGAATGAAGAAGATGTTAGCCCCTATTCTGAACGATCTAGATGAAGGATATCAAAAAGAACATTCTGAATTACTCACCAAAATTTCTAGTTCTGATTCTCCCAAACCGGATGTTGTTGTCGAACCTGTTAGGATTTTTTCACCAATAGAAGATTTAAAGAAACAAATCCACGATTAGCTTACTGTTTTGGTTGGTAATGATATCCTTAATTAGATACGGGAGAGCTAAGGTTCTAACATGAGCCCCTACAAATTAACGGTAAACCAACTTAACGACTTTTTAAAAATGGTGGCAACCGACAGCGTAGTATACTGCCCCTACTGTTACAGGGATAACCTCGAAGCCGATTACCAGAATTGTCCCGAGTGCGATAGGTTTAACCC
>JAHPYY010000144.1 GCA_019058515.1 Promethearchaeota archaeon | reverse complement strand
TTATCTGTCTCTAATGGTTCTATAGTATTTCCATTTTTAATGTTTTTATTAAGCTTCAGCGTGTAATACGCCAAATACCACACAGAGTCGTTGTACGACTCGCCTGATTTGTATCTTTTAAAAGCTAATTCGGTAATGTCTTCTTTGGATACCATTTTAATCGCGTTTAAGAAAATTATATTCTATAGGAACTCGAATGTAGAATAAATTTAATAGACCGATATTTGCATAAAAAAAAAGATAGTTACCCTTTTAATAATTACTGATCGTTCGGAAATCTAATTAAAACTAAAAAAATCCCATTTTCTGGGTAATAGATAAAAACTTTGGTTTAAGATTAGAACAATATTCACCTTTTAATCAAATTTCGACATAATTTCGCAATGATGTGATCACATTTGTAACAAAATATTAAAGATATTTCAGAAAATAGATCTTTCGCATTGTTTTTCCTAATAAAAACGAAAAAGAATAGCTAGTACTTCATAATTAAGTTAAAACCAAAGTACAAATCACAAATTTAATATTTTAACGTATTTTATTATCTATATAACCCTTATTTTTAACGCAAATTAGCCTCCGTGGCTTAGCGGTATAGCAGCTGACTTGTAATCAGCAGGTCGGGGGTTCAATAACTTAGAAATATCTTCTCTGTTGAAAAAATCCCCCCGGGGGCTCATTAACCCATATTAATTAAAGAAAATCAATGGTTTCTTAAAATCTAATTTTTAAAAAAAAAAATTAATTTTATTCGTTTGCTCGAATAAACAATTCTTTGATAAATCTTGGCAATGTAAATCCTATATAGTATTCTATTGCGCTAGAAATCAATGTTAAACGTACAATCATTATTCCAATAGGATGTAAGGGTAAAATCACTTCTAAAATCGTGCCGATAAGAAAAGATATAAAAGCTAATACGAGAAATTTTCCTTTTAGCGATATTTCCTTATCATTCTCTCTCACAGATTTCACTGCCATGATAAGACCAGTGATAACAAATGTACCTAAAAATGAAATCAAGAAAATATAGATTGGAATCGTAAACTCGATTGCTAATGGTGGAGTATATTCTCCAATTAATCTAAAGTCAATTATTAATGCAGAAAAAAACCAAATTTCGAAGAACGCACAAAACAGTATAGAAATTATTAACACTACTTTTTGGGCGGTTGGATAAACTAAATCTGTGAAAGCATAGAGCCATAAGACTAAAGCAACCGGTAGAAATGTTAATTCAATTATTACTTTTGCATATTGATTTAACGTCATTCTTATTGTAGACAATAAGATTACTGAAATCGAATCAGATGTCCAAGGCATGGCGATTCCGATCCAGGCAATTCCCACAAGAAGAAGTTGCTTTGCCCTATATTTAAAATACTTTAATATGATAATAGCGGCTAATATCCAAGAGATAGCTACAAAGACCAGACTAAACCAAGCTGCGAAAATCTCAAATGATTCAATATTTTGTAGTAGCATAGAATCATTATCCAATAAGTATAATTTAAACTTTTTCGAAGAGTATAAAAGATGAAAAATAAATAATAGTACCCAGAATGATTAATATATACTAGTGGTAACAAGTCGATCCGAAATTAAAAGGGTAACTGAGGTTATTTAGATAAAAAATTGAGATGAATACACTTAACCGCTTTATTTTATGCATAATCGATGATGTAAGGGCAGAGCATTTTTTCCATTTAATGGAAAAAGGGTTTCTTCCTAATATGAAAAATCTTGTAAATGGCGGGATTTGGAGCGATAATTGCATTACAGATTTCCCCTCGATAACATACCCTACACACGCTTCTATTTTAACTGGAACATATACTGGCGACTACAAACACGAGCTTTGTCATGGAATTCCATTACTTAATTGGATGGGAAGAGATACCACTCCTCCTACAATTAGAAACTACGCTTCTAGAGACCTACAAGTGTACAAATTAAACGACGACCTCGGAAAGAATTGTCAAACCATACTTGAGATGCTTGGAGAGGAGAACACCGCTTCTTTCGCGCAACTTATTAACAGAGGTGCTGACTATGTATTTCCTGAAAGTAAATTGAAACTAATCTACTATTATCTAATTCTTGAGCACGCGAGAAATATTAAAAAAATGATTGTTAGAGCCAATACAATGGTTATAACCCAATTACTTAAGATATTTGCTAATCCAAAGAGTTATTTTTCCACTCGAGAACCACCCGTCGGATCCCTAATCTGGTTCATGATGAGCGATGTACTCATGCATCTATACGGCTTTGACTCAGTGTTATATAAATTAAACCTTATGCATATAGACAGGTGTATTGGCTACTTGGTCGACCAACTGAAAAAATTGGGATACTTAGACCAAACCGTTATAGCAATTACTTCGGATCACGGAAATTATCGCACTAGTCATAATGGTAATTTAAAACTATTTAACGGAAAAACGGGTTTAAAGCACCACATAATAAGAAAACCTTGCTATGGGAATACTAATATCAACGAGTTCGGTGGAGTAGGTTTTTTTAACTTCAAATCACAAAAGTCAGGATTAACAAAGTTTTGGTTAAAACCATCTGTAGGCGAACTACAACATTACGGTTCGAGAAATATAGATGTTTTCGATGAGTTATTCAAAATCAAAGGGGTAAAATTGATGTATTATGATTTTGACTCTAATTCCTATAAGTGCGGTTCAATTATTTTAAAGAGAAAAAAAGAAAAAACAGGAAAGCTTCTCACAAGCAGAATAGATTACGAGTATAAAAATAAGCAATTCAAAACTAAATATAATAGCGAGCAAGAGGAAGACGTATTCTTTTATCATACTGATCAATATGCCTCTAAACTGATAGATAATCGATTTCACACTATTGACGAATGGTTAGAAGCTACATTTCACTTAAATTATCCGTTGTATGTAGATTTAATACCTCGCCACTTTAAAAATCCTCGAAGTTCGGATGTAATCATTAGCACTCAAGGGACTACAGCTTATAATATCCAACATGGAAAAAAGAAAAATAACAATAAATATTTACACGATATCGGATTGAGAGCCAGTAGCGTAGTTCCTCTCGTTATAGGTGGAGCTGACGAAGTGCCAAGTTCCCATCTTAAATACTGCAAAATTACTGATATTGTTCCCACGCTCTTAAAATTTATAGGTAAAACGCCTCATAAAAGTGTAGTTGGTAAATGCTTACTATAACAAAAATTCACAAAGGATTTTCTATTTCTTCTTTTCTTTTATTTCGTCAGAAAGCTTCTTAAAATTGTATAACATATACACTGCTATTGTAACGAGAAATCCGACAACAAACCAAGAAAATGACATAAATAAATCGGGATTAAAGGTTAATCCGACTAAACTAATTATTGCTAATAACCCTCCAGTGAATAATAATCCAATTAAAAACCAATTCCTTCCTCTTAACCGGAAATAAGATCTTCGTTCTTTTAACTCAGTCATTTATCCAAGTGTAATTTGTATTCAAACAAGCATAAATTCTATTTTAACTATTTAAATTTTTGCATTATAAACGCTAGTAAAACAGCTATTTGATTAATTAGATACATGTTTTATCAATATCGGGGATTTAAAGATGACCTATAAAACACCTGTTTATGTAAAATCAAAATATTCACATTGTTATGTTTAATATTAGCTCAATTAAAGAATCAAGAAAAAACTAACCAAACTGTAAATTAAAAAAAAAAATAATAAACTTCGAATTTCAAAATAAGTTGTCTTAGATAAGTAATATTAGAAGTGTAGGATTCTCGCTAATAATAAATTATTTTTTGGAATGATTATTTAAGAGAATTGATAAATCTATGACTACATAAAAACAATAAAATCCCTTAATAATGGAAGTCAACATTAAATTAAAGATTATATCGTTGTTTTCATTAATATCAGCGAATGTGATATTAATTCCATTTATATTCACTTTTATTAAATTAGTTTTTGATCTAGCATTGACGATATTAGGAACGATTATCTACATTTCAGCCATAATTCTTCCTGTAATATTAACCTTCGTCGCAATTCTATTAATAGTTCTTAATTTAACGATGACAAACAAGCCCTACAAAAAATTAACTCATCCTCGCTTTATACGAAATTTTACCATGTCGATAGGAACTATAAGTTTGTTGATTTATTGCGCGTTCTTCTTGTTTATCGACATAATCCCTATTCTTTGTGGAATTTTGGTTATCATTGGAGGTGTGTTGTATTACAGCGAAAATAGACCTCCAGAATAGTACACTAAAACTTGGAAAAAAATGCATCTTTTGTTAAATTGCCTTAGATAATTATCGTGATTCATGAAGTTCGTTACTCTAGAACGATTTATTAGCGTTTTCGTTTCCTGTTAAATACTAAGATGAGTTGATGAACATAACGACTAGTATAGAATAAATTTTGCGTGATGTATCGTGACTTCCGTATTTATCGTCGAAGACGACTACGACATGGTCGATCTGTTTAAGAAGTTTTGCGCGGTGTATGGAATTAGGGTATTGGGTAGTGCATCGACGGGAGCGGAGGCGTTTGAGAAGATTAAGACCCTTAGCGAACCTTCCATTACTGTGGTGATCGATTACCATTTACCGAGGCAGAACGGAGGAGTAATCGCGTCTCAATTGAAGGATTTAGATAAAAATATAGATATTATAATTATTAGCGGAGATATTTCTATTCGGGAACAGGTGTTGAAATCGGAGGGTGTAGAATTTCTACCGAAACCATTCAACATGAAAAATTTGATGTGCAAGTTAAGTCAAGTGTAGTCGGCATAAATTCACTTATTTTTAGAATACTTTAGTCATTACTCTAATTCTTTGAGGAAAATGATAATAATTTGATAAAGATGGTTTTAAGAAGCCCAGTCCCTTAAAACAAGGGGGATTTTAGTTTCTTATTATAAACATTTCAACAAAATACTATATAGATTAAATGAAAAACATTCAGAAAAAAATCAGTGATTTAAAATTAAGGTTCAAGGTTTTAACATCAACCAATTAATACCCCATTAGAAATCTATATAGAATGGTAAAATTTTGGATTTTTAGGGGTGATATTTTAATATCAATTATTTTATATATATAGTAAGACTCTCATATATATATTAAATAATATTGTTAATAAAAAGAGGAGAATTCGACAAGATCTTTCACATATTACCCTTAATTTTAAGACCTTAAAGAATTTTCCCAAAATATGAGTTTGAGTAATCATGGTGTTTCATATAGAGACGCGCAAGGTACAAAAGACTGGGGGGAGTTCCTTCATTATCTCCTTGCCTATAGGTTGGATTAACCAAAACAATATCAAACCCAAAGATACATTGGGAATCTTATCGCAACCGGATGGAAATTTGTTAATTACTCCGAAAATAAATTCAGAAGAGATCCTAAAAACAAAGGAAATTTTGGTTGATGACTACAACGATTACAATTTTTTGTTTCGTGTTTTGATTGGAACATACATTATGGGATATTCCAGGATTGTGATTAAGTCCAGTAAAAAGTTCGAACCGTACATTCGCGACTGCATTAATGATTTCACACAGATTGCGATTGGACCCGAAATTATAGAGGAAGAGAACACGCGCATCATGATAAAGGATTTACTAAATCCAAAAGAAATGCCATTTGAAAAAACCATCAAACGGATGTACATTTTAGTGGAAAGTATGCACGAAGACGCCATATTGGCGCTTAAAAACAAGGATAAATCGTTAGCGGAGGAAGTTATAAAAAGGGATAACGATGTAGATCGCCTTCATTGGCTAATTGGTCGTCAATCGAGCATTGTGTTGAGAGATATTATTCTTTCCCAAAAAATGGGAATCACATTAGACGATGCGAACCATTATCAATTGATGAGTAGATTTTTAGAAAGAATTGGGGATCACGCAGTAAAGATTGCGCGAAACATCATTGATATGTTAGAAAGAAACGGATATACTAAGTTTGTTGATAGCATTACAAGAGCAAGCAAAATATCGTTGAGATTACTGAATGCTAGTCGAGATGCATGGTCTAAAAAAGATATTGAGATCGCTAACACTAATATCGAACAGATTCACGAGTTAATAGAAGCGTGCGAACAGATTAGACCAAAACCTAATCCAGGAGATGTGCATGTATTCATTGCGATTAGCTATATAGTCGAAAGTATCAGGCGTACGGGAGAGTACGCCGGAGACATCTCGGAGATTATAATTAATAACATAGTTAAAGAGTAATTTGGATTTAAAATCAAGTTTTTCCCTAATTTTTTATGCGTAACCTTTAAATGTATTTTCTATCGAAACGAAAGTAGAAAATTTTAGTCACAGTTATTAAATTTTAAGGAGTTTACTAAAGAATTTATCGTACTTCACGTGGGAGAGATTTCATATTCATCAATTGGAAGAAGTAAAGGATCTACTTTTATAGTTAGATTTCCTAAAACTTAAAGTAAATAATAGGTTGATAATAGTCTCAAACGCTCATTTTAACGATTTTAAGTATTGAAATATAAGATTTGCAGCAGATTGTATCTCCTCCAGGGAACAAACTTCAGGAACATTATGACTAAATAGAGACGGAATCCCAATTAGAACGGAAGGGTTTCCTAGCCATTTCTGCGCCTTACCAGCGTCTGAACCGTAATTTTCGAAAACTCCGTTTTGATATTCGATCTCGCTCTTTTCTGCAATCTTAATAAATTGAGAACAGAACTCGTAATCGAACACGCCACTGCCTTTAAATTCTTGCCATACTATCACGGGTCCACCTTTAAGCTTAATTCCTGAATGTGTACTGCCTGTAAAATCACCTAAAGGAGCGATATCGACTCCAATTACTTTTTCCACATTACTCTCCCTTAAAAAGTGGTAAGCTCCTTCCGTGCCTATCTCTTCTCGAGATGTACCAACTAGATAAAGGTCATGAGGTATGTTTAGAACCCCAAAATCGTTTGTAATGTTAGTTAGTTTGTTGGCAAGGATCACAAGGCAGGTTAACGCCGCCAAATCGTCAATCGAATATCCCGAAACAAGATCTGAATCGATACTTGGATTCAACAATCCGAATTCTCCTTGGAACACAAACGGAGCTCCTACATGCAACTTGTATTTTTCAATAACATCTTCTTTATTTTCAGCTCCAATAAATATCTCTAAATCTAAAGGGTCTATCTTTTCTTTCAGTCTAACTTTTTCTGGAGTTATATGAACAGACCTTCCAGCTATTATCCCGTTAATCCATTCTCTTTCTTTGTTGTATATTTGAATTTTTCGAGAAACCAGCCAGCGACCTTCGTAACCCCCACGCATAGAAAAACATAAGGTTCCATTATCGTTTATCCTTCTAATTGTTCCGCCAATTTCGTCTAAATGACCTAATATTGCGATACCCTTCTTAGCATTTTTTCCTCGTATTTTTAATATTACATTGTTGTAATTATCGCGAATTATTGCCCCATCACTTATTTTTGCATAGGTTTTTATTTGTTTTACTAATTCTGCCCCTCGCGCTTGTTCTAAACCAGAAGGTGCCCTGTTAAGAGCTAATGCTTTAATTACGTTTAAGATTTCTTTCTTTTCCATTTTTTATCTCCCTATTGGTGAAAAATAAAAAATAAATACAAGTGAAGTGAATGTTGTAGGAATTTTAAATTGTCCTACTATTTGGGTCTAAGGTTTTTTAGAGCAATTGTACTTCAGATAATGGACCTTTAAAGTTTATATTAATCAGAAACAAAATGGTTACCATGGAAGATTCGCTTTTAGAGCGTCTTAAAGCTCATACGGATGTAACAAGGGTTAAAGTTCGATTTAACGATACGGATAGCATGGGAATAGTCCATTTTAAGAACTACTTAGTGTATTTTGACGATGGATTTGTGAGTTTTATGAACAGTTTTCTTACGAAAAAAACGGTTGAAGAGACCGTTCAAGAGGGAGTAGCGTTTGGCGTTAAACAACTCTCAATCGTGTACCACAACTCTGCTCGTTTTGGTGATTACATAATAGTAACTTCTAAGATAAAAAAAATAGGGACGACTTCACTCACATTTACTCACAACCTCGTAAAAGAAAAGGACAATCAATTGTTAGCGGAAGTTGAATGTGTCAGAATTGCAATTAGCTTAAAAGAAAAAGGTTTAACCGATATAGAAGTGTTTTTTCAAAAATACAGCTAACTGCAATTTATTCAATTTTTACTGGATTAATGAAGACATCTCGTGGTCCGGTTCTAAGTAACGATATTGCCTCTTCGGGGCAATGATGAGCGCAAACTCCACACCCAATACACTTTTCCTCGTGTACAACTGCTTTGGTATCAACTAATGCAATCGTCTCCATCGGGCACTTTTCGACGCATGTCCCGCATCCGATACAGATCTCATCTGAAACTTTCGCTATATAAGAGGAAATAGTGTGTAATGGAAACGCACCGTTGTAGTACATTTGTAGCGGTCCGCAACAACATTTGCAGCAATTACATATAGCTTCTATACCTTTACTTGTATCTAAATGTACATGAAATACTTTGTGGACTAAGCCGTATTCTTCAGCTTCTTGAAATATTATTAACGCTTCCTCTTTTGACACGATGCGACCAAACCCATGTTCAATCACGAATTTTGCACTCTTATCGAAGAAAAAGCAATTTTCTTTAGGAGCGTGAATTTTACACGGATCGTTCACCAATTCTCTTTCTTGTCGGCAATAACAATTCGCAACCGCAATATCATCGTATTCTTGCAGATATTCCTTAACTTTTTCGTAAGGCATAACACCTTCTGTACCTGTAGCAACTTGAGTTTCAACGGGGATTGTCCTATCTATCGCAGGAAAATTTTTAAACTGAGGTACTACTTTATCGTAATTATTCTGAGTTGCTTCGCTCATTTCTTCAAACAACTTTTCAAAAATGCGTGCTTTTCGCTTATCCAATTCTGTAGAAGTTCCTCTTAAAAATTGGTATTCGAAAATTCCTGGCCAAAGAGGCATCAAACGGTAAACCATTATCCCAGTTCTACGGCTTGGAACGCCAACGATTATACCATCGTGCATTAGCCCATTTAACATTTCAGTTAGCGAGGTTTCATCCAATTTCGTTTTTTCTTTTATTTGATCGATACTTAACGTGGGTTTTTTAAACATTAAAATGAATTCCGCCTGTTGTTCAGTAAGCAAGGTCTGTAATAGTTCTAGTACTGTTGGTGTTATTACGGTTGGCATCTGAGTGGCTTTTGCTATGGTTCTTGCTGCTTTATACCATAATTTCTCTTTGTCTATTAACATTTCTTGATTAAGAATTAATTAAGTAAAGTTGAAATTCTTAATATTTAGTTCAAATTTAAATTTCTGATTACAATAAACGCCAGTATAGATTTTTTTTGTTATCTGAGGTTAAATTGGCTCTCGTAACAGGTAATAGACGCGATTTGAATTGCATTTAGGACACTGAACTTTCTTTTCTTTTGAAGCAGTTTCGTCTTCCCATTCTTCGTTACAATCTAAACATCCGTATCCTATAAACCCTTTTTTGATGTTTATATTTCCACCTGAAACTTTGATCGGCCTACCCTCAATTAACGCAAGCGTAATGTTTTGATGAGCATTTTCTAAAATCCTAGAAAAGGTAGGCTGCGATATTCCCATTTTTTCGGCAGCATCTTTCTGATTTAGATTTATGTAATGCTTTAATCTCATAGCCTCAAATTCTGCCACAGTTAGGTTTATTGCTTCTTCGTCTCTGGGTTGTGTGAATTGGAAATAAAAGTTATTTGGGGTTTTCTTTACATATCTCAGTCTAGTACGGCGGCCCATTGTTATCATCTATAATTTGCGATCGAAATTAACCAATTCAGGAAATTTAGCTATAATTATTACTAAAAAACACTAATTAAAGTTTTGTTGTTTGAATTTATATATATTAATTCCTCAAAAGAGTGTAAATTATTCTAAATAATATTATGTCAAACAAACTAAATAATTTTATAAATATCCTTGCTTAATTATTAGAAATGAAATTATAATACCATAAAATCAATTTTTTTATTTAATAAAACTATTCTTCTTTTTGGCTTAATTATTAAAAAATAAATTAAAAAAGAAATGTAAGTATTAAAGCTAATTATTTATCCACGTAAAACGCGCCTATAAAAGCCAGAATCGCCGCAATAAGACAGATAAACCAACCGTTCCCTAATCTCCAAATCCACTCGTTACCTAAAAAACTTACTGAGCCAAAGAAAACATTGTGTTCTCCTCCGTATAAGAAATCTAAACCAGAAATTATGTTTTCGAAATCTTCATTCATAGCTAAAGCGACGCAAAAAATAGAGAGCCCTGCGATCATTAAAATTGCACATAATAAGGTAAAAACTTTCGATTCTTTTATCGCACCAACCAAGACCCAAACACACCCAGCGAGAAATACAACTCCAGCTACAGTAAAATAAGTTCCCATGTAATCAAAGTTATCGTTCGCTGTGTTCCTTGCAATTCCAATTGGATCGATGTAAGAATGTCTAATACTTCCAATAAACGGATCAAAGGAGACTTCCCACCATCCAAGAGCGGGAACAATGAAAGCTAATATCACTATTAATAAACCGATAAGTCCTCCTAATATTGCTAAAATTTTCTTGTTTGACATGGTTTCTTACCTAAATTTTATTGAAATTTCAAACTCCATTTGAAATGAATTACTATAATTATAGAAATCTTCAATAATTTTAAGAGTTTTTATTGAGTAATAATTGAATATTAACTATGAATTATGATCAAATACGCTGATCGAATTGGAAGACTTCCACCGTACATCTTTGCGGAAATAGAAGAACTGAAGCAAAAGAAAAGAAAAGAAGGAGTTGAGCTAATATCCCTAGGTATAGGTGATCCTGATTTAACTACTCCGATATTAATAATTGACGAACTAATAAATCAGGTTAAAGTAGCTGAAAATCAAAATTATCCTTCAAGTATGGGAGAGGAAGAGTTTAGATTAGCAGTTTCGGCGTGGTATAAAACACGGTTTGGTGTGAAGGTTAATCCCGCAACTGAGGTATCAAATGTATTAGGAGGAAAAGAAGGCGTGGCAAACATAGCTAGGGCATTTGTTAACCCAGGGGATATTGTTTTATGCCCTAATCCAGGTTATCCCGTATACGAGAATGGAGCCACAAAATTATGCGATGGAGAACCAGTATTACTCCCATTGACTAAAAAAAATGAATTTTTGCCAGATCTTGCTAGTTTAGACTCTAATCTACTGAAAAAGGCAAAAATATTGTATTTAAACTATCCTAACAATCCTACGGGTGCTATAGCATCACAGGAGTTTTTCAAAGAAATGATTGATTACGCAGAAGATTACGATTTTATTATAATTCATGACAATCCGTATTCTGAATTTACATTTGATGGCTATGTGGCACCTTCGATATTGCAATTTAGTAACAACCATGTTGAGATTAACAGTAGCTCAAAAATCTTTTGCATGACTGGCTTTCGGTGTGGATGGATTGCTGGAAATGAATATATTATTAACGGCTTGAGAAAGGTTAAATCTCAAATTGATTCGGGGTGCTCAATATTTATACAGAAAGCAGTAATAAAGGGTTTAAACGAGTACAAGTCAGAAGCTAAACCTGATATCGTCCAGCAAAACATGGATATATACCAAAAGCGAAGAGACATTTTGATTAACGGCTTGAACAATATAGGTTGGAAAACAAAAGTGCCAAAAGCTACGTTTTATGTCTGGGCTGAAGTACCAATTAAAGGTATGTCTAGCATGGATTTTGCTAAAAAACTTATCGATATGGGTGTAGTTATAACTCCAGGAATTGGATTCGGCAAATATGGCGAGGGATTTGTTCGATTTGCGTTAACTCAGCCAATTGATAAAATTCAAGAAGCGTTAAATAGAATAGAAAAAGTTATAAAATAAGGTAAAAATACTATTTATTTTGATATTTAGTCCTGAGATAATTTAGTTTTCTTTGGTCTTCGGTTTCTAATTCTCCGGCGTAGTCCTCTGAAGAATTTAACCCCATCATGACAGGAACTTTATCAGAATCCCAATCTTTATAGAAATCTATTATCATTAGCTCTTCTAGTCTTTCTGCAGACTCTTTGTTCGTTTTTTTCACCTCCTTCTGTAATTGGAAGTTCACGCAGAAAGAACTAATCCTTATGCGACCTTCATCTTATAATTCAGCAGTATTGTTATGGTAAGAGAAAAAATCCCGAGAAGTTATAAGAAAGAGGTCAGAAAAGGGATTTATTCTCTCTTCATAATACCTACTGGGATAATCTTTAAAACTCGTAATGTGTACCAATGTCCCGTTGTATTATGAAATCGCGAACAATACATTTATTAATTAATTAATGTGTTTTGAAATATTTAAAGTTTTCCCATCTTTTTCCCTCATTTAAATATTGATTCTTGCTAAAAACACGGTTATTTTACTATTTAGGATCATAGCATAATTAAAAAATTTTTTAAAGTTATATATGCGGCATATATCTATATAGATAAGATTTATAAACTGTTATAAAAATCTCCTACTCAGGCGAATACCGATTATTATAAAAAACGAAAATTATATCAGAAGAAATTGCGTTCTCTAAAAAAGTAAAAATAGCGAATATTGTGGTATTTTTGGTGATGGATGCTTTATATTTCTTGTTTTCTATCTACTGGAGTTTGAATCCTTATCCTTACAGTATATTAATATCCGAGATGCTGGTAGTCTTCACCATTGACATCCCCGCCTTAGTGATGTTAGCAATATGCTTGTTAATCATCAGGAAGATTTACAAACAAGAAGAAGTTTCTAAATTCACGGTTATCGGGATGCTAGTGCTAGTAATTGGCTGGGTAATGATAATTTTACATCTCTACTCTCTTCTAATTATGTATTACGGATTTATGTTCTATATAGGATTGATGGTTGGAGTTATCGGCGTCATTACCTCGATAATTGGAGATATCGTGGACTGGCGGGAAAAATGTGCTCAACTGTCCAAATTAGGCACCTTAGGAAAAATTCTACTATACACGGGAATCGTTATGTACTATCTGTTCGTATTTTACAATCCGTTCCTACTTCTGTCGATCGTAATACTCCTACTTCTGTTAATCGGAATGCCTCTCTGGGTAATTGGAAACTCGAAATAAGACTTTTTTCTTTAGTTTTTTTTTGATATTGCAAAAATTTTTTTTCCAGAATTGCAAAATTAATAATTTTATTGAAATTCTACATTAATAATACTTATATTAATAACTCTAGAGAATAAGGGAAATGATTAAAAAAATTGTGCTTGTTGGAGCAGGTAGTTCTTCATTCGGACCTTCCATGTTCACTGATTTATATTTAAGCGAAACTTTAAGGGATTTAACGATTTTCCTACACGATATAAATAAGGACAAATTGGAAATGATCTACGAACTCCTACAATTTGAAAACAAGCGATTGGGAAACAAATTCACAATTGAAAGATCGATCGATCGAAATGAAGCTTTTAAAAACGCAAACTTCATTATAAACTCGATTGAAGTGGGGAGTCGCTTCGACCTGTGGAGGCAAGATTACAAAATTCCAAGGGAATGTGGTTCAACGCAAATTCTGGGAGAGTGCGGTGGACCTGGAGGGATATTTCACGCTTGGAGGATCATTCCTCCGCTGTTAGATATCGTAAGAGACGCTGAAAAAATATGTCCGAACGCCTTTTTCATTAACTTTTCAAACCCTATGGCTCGAGTGTGCTTAGCGATTAAACGAGCAACGAATCTAAAATTTATCGGGCTTTGTCACGAGATAGCTTCGTTATTTAATTCTTTACCTCATGTTATTAATAGGAAACCAAAGGATTTAATAATAAAAGTAGCAGGATTGAATCACTTCGCGTTTTTGCTTGACGTAACAGATCGCACCTCAGGTGAGAGTTTGATGAAGAAATTCAACCAAAACGCAATGAAATATTACAAAAGCAAAGACGACCCGTGGAAGTATTCTAAGCTTACATTTAAGGTATACGAAAAATTTGGTTATTTCCCGTACACAAGTGATTCTCATCTGGGGGAATATTTACAATTCGCACACGAACATGTTAATTCTAAAGACATGGTGAGTTGGATAACTCGTACGGACAAGTTTAGTCAAGGTATATACGATAGCGTAATGAGGTATTACAAAAGATTGAAAAAGGGTAGATATCCTAAAAAAGGACTAATAAAAAGTTACCCTTCGGGAGAGCGGGCAATACCTATAATAGAAGCTATCGTAGACGGTAAAAATACCTACGAGACTGCGGTGAATGTTCCTAATAAAGAGATAATATCTAATCTTCCTGAAGATTTAGTAGTAGAAGTTCCTGTGGTCGTGGATAGAAATGGTGTAAAAGGAATCAAGATTGGATTAATCCCAAAACAATTAGCTGCAATCTTAAGAATAGAAGCGACGGTGCAAGATCTATGCGTTGAGGCGGTATTACAAAGTTCCAAAGATATAGCAATAGCTACGTTAGCAGTTGATCCAAACATTGGGAGCATTAAAAGAGCAGAGGCTATATTTGATAGGATGTACGAATTACAAAAGGATTACTTACCCGAATTCGCGTGAATTCTTTATAGTAAAGGGTATAAATTCATTATTCTTTTAAGTTTAGCATCGAGGGGTTCAATTAGACTCGCAACAGTGTCTTGAATCTTCTTAAAATAATATAAAATATTTGAAAAGTCTTGACGAGTCTTGAAAAGAGATACAATTTCAAGGTCAAGGTCCCTTTTTTGTAACTTATCTTTCCTACTTTTCATAATATTATACCCCCTAATTTTATTAAATTTCTAAGAGTTTTTTAATAACTCCGTATTTTTACTTCACTTACCATTCAAAATACAATTGAATATATATAAAAATGTTGACCTTTTAACTTATTAAATTTTTAGGAGTCCTATTTTCGTTTTATTATTCGATTAGACCAGATAATAGATGAAAATTTAAACTTATAAACACAACTTTTTGATCATGTGTTTCGTTACTAAAGTACGAAATGAGACATTTTGTTTTTTAAGAGAGGTTGAAATTAGTAATTTTGAAAGTTATTATTGTTTATACAAGAAATTAGCACTTATGGATTAAATTACATATTTCTTTCTCGCCATTCAGATAAGTATTTTTTAAACTCACTTTTCTTTATTCCTAAAGAATTAGCATTTTCCGAAGTTTTCTTATTGAACGGTTTGAAATTTGAGATTTTTGATCTAAATTGTTGCTCCCAATCGAAGTAAGAACTATCTGCTCCTGACACGATTGTATAATCTAAATATTGACTTTTAAGTACCTTCAATGTGTCTATATTATGTTACCTCAGTACGAAATTAGGAGACAAGAGTTCACAAATATTAAGAAAAACAAAAATAGAATCAAAAAAAGGTTCAAAACAATACAAATTACAAATTATTTTTTTTCTTCCATTCGGCTAAATATTCCTTGAATTCACTATCTTTAATACCTAGGGAATTAGTCTTTTCCGAGAAGTTCTTTAGGATTGGTGTTGAAGAATTTGAATTCTCCTTAAAGGCTAGTTGCCAATCGTAATACGAAACCTCTGCTTTTGACATAATTAAACTTTAAGTTATCGCGAAAATAAGTCAACAGAGAGTGGTAATTTTCTAATAATCAGTTAATACCCAACATTTAATTTCAACTTCACAAGGCAAAAATTATTAATAAAATTTTATCTGAGTGAAACACTATTTGATCTCAAAGCGAAATTCTTTAATCACATTTGTTAATGGTTGACACAAATTCTACTTCAGAAGAAAAGATAAGGAAAGCAACAGAATACTTATGGAAGTTCTGGTGGTTTACCTTCTATTTAATTATAGCTCCTTTAATAATATCCTTAATAATTTATTTTGTCTTCATATTATTTCCATTAGAGCATTCTGTAGTTTTTACTATCGCAGTTATAGCGTATTTAATGTCAGCAATCTTTTTTTACAAAGCATTTGATAAATACCGTGAAAAGTCTTTTTTTCTTAACGCAGAAAATAATCTGAATGCCAGAATACACATTATCTTTTTATTTACTGTGATATCATTGGTGATAACTCCTATAGCGTACATTTCTACACTAGAATCTATAAGTTTCAATGTTCTTCCACTGATTTCGTTTATACTTATTGGTGCGCTTACTTTTTATTATTATAAATTTCACCCCATTGATTTTTTTGACAAAACTAAAGGAAAATTTAAGCATTTCACAACCTACAGCAAAGTCTTCATACAACCACACAATTTCACCGTCATTATTTACTATATCGTTCACATCGTGTTCTTATCCATAACCATCTTTGTTCCTTTTTCATGGTTAGTTGCTTTAATCCTAAATATAATCTTCTATTTCATTTCTTTAAAGACTACAAAATCTTATCGAGAAAAAGTCCTGGCGAATCTAAAATCAAACCTTTCTGTTGTAAAAGATCTATTCCTTTTTAAAAAGTACATGGTAAATAACTTATTTACCCTTTTATACGTCTTATTAATCGCGTGTCCGATCTCACTTTTAATTAATTTCGGATTAAATTTTACTCATTCAAACTTTATCTTATTGAGCGTAATCTTTCTACCTATTACTTTTTTGATATTTAACTTTAAAACGAGGTTTTACATTTATTTTTATTACAGCCATCTTGTAAGTAATTTAGTTAACCCCTCTTCTACAAGTTCGGAACTCAATTTCGTAGAAAAACTTAAATATCAGAAATATAACTCAATTCTGAGCTTAGTTTTAATCGGTATGTTGTCTTTATATATTTCCTTGATTGGGTTACCACTTCTCGTATTTCTTGTATTTGTATTATTTTACATTATTCCATATTTTGAACAAAAGGCTGAGTATTCTCGAAAAAAAGACACTAGAATAATTTTCTTAATTAACTCAGTCACCTGTCTTAGTATTGTTTCATTCCTTCTTTTACCATCTATATGGTCGATTATTAGTTGGAATATACAGTTCCTAATCTTTTTTATTAGCCTTTATTTTTGCTTAGAACTTTTTGCAAAACAAAGTTATTTTGATAAAGACGAGATTCGAGTCGTACAAAATATCCTAGCGTTATTAAGTTTCTTCTTTTTTGCGTTTTTGTTTTATCCATTGATCGCTATCGGAAACGCTTTCTATGATATTTTACTATTTGCGTTAATTTGCCTCATCATATCAATAACTTCATTTTACGTGTTATTTTTGAGATATTTTTATGGAAGAAATAGAGTAAAATCCTTCAAGATATGTATAATCTTGAATTTTACTGCGATAGAAGTGTTTTGGTTTACTTTATTCTATTTAGGACTGTACAATTATGATATATTAGAGCTAGGCTTTTTTTTAACAACTTTAATTTTGACACTTAATTTACTGCCCATTATTTTTATCTTATTTTTGTTTCTAAATTACACAATTGGTATTTTTAAATACAAAGAATTTTTGGCGTATAGATATTATTCCTCTTGGGTTCTGATCCTTTCGTTATTTTTTTCTATGCTATTTGCCTTTTATTATAATTTCGTTCTAATTTTAATTGTTCTAATTTTTTTCTCAATCCTTTTACAATTTCAATTTAAGTTTGGATTAAAATTGATTAAAATTAAAGAATCGTTTTTCAACAAGTTCCAAACCTTTAATATATATTTAGTATCAGTAGAATCCTTCTTCCTATTGTACCTTATTTTTGTTTATTTCTTAGATATCTTAATTTCTGTCTATTTATCGCTCGTCATTATCTGTGTCATCATCAATATCTTCGTTGCTGCCGAATTCTTCTTTTCAAAAACAAGTAGTATATATCTTAATATCGTTTGTTTATTTTTCACATCTGTAATTATTTTCTATTATTTACTTATTTTTAGTTTAGGAACCTATTATAGCCTCATCGTTCCCTTAATCTTTACGAGCATTAGTTTGTTTTTCCCGTTAATTTACACATTTAGAAATGATCTGTATCCAAATATCATAAGAAAAATAATAGCGATTAACGGCATCATCCTAGCTATCGCACTCTCTTTAATTCCTACGATAGTAGGCTTGGAACTATATAATATATTAATTAATGTGGATATAATGCTGTTTATAATGACCATAGTTAATTCCACTATGTACATTTTGTATTCCATTTTGGTTTTTACTTACATGCTGTCAAAAACATTCAAATTTAGTGAAAATCTTAAAGATCTCTTTTTAATGTTACAGGTTTTTATAGAAATCGTATTGACCTTCACCACAGTATTCTTCTATTTATTCTATTTCATCCCCGGTCTTTATTACCAGATTTTTTTTCCAATACTCGCGGCTTCTTGTTTTTTCTACTTACCAAGCGTTTTTGCTTACAATAAATCGTATTTCAATCGCAAACTCGTGAAAAAGACGATCTTCGGCAATAGTCTGTTATTGGCAGGGTGTGTGACCTTAATCCCGAGTATTATAGGTTTAGAGTTAGCTAGACAGTACATTCTGCTAAATGTTTTCGTGTATATAATCTTCACCGCTTTTATAATTTTCGGAATGCTAAAATTTTTAGAATACTTGGCTAATTGGCTGAAAATGAACGAAAATAAGGTTATTACTATTAAATTTGGTGAGATCGTAACTTGGTTTTTCATTTCTCTTTCTGTATTCATGCTTATCCTTACAGGCTTTCCCGTTTATGGTTTCGATGTTCTTTTATTGCTTCGTATTGCTATGGCATTTTTAGCCTTTTTCAGCATCAATTTATACAGCTTAGTCCAGTTGGAGGTTGTAAGGCGTCGAATTTTTACCAATGAAGGATCTCGTTTTAATTCCTTTAAGGTTCAGGATATCTTAAATTATTTCCAAAGTATTGTCATTTATGGCATTATAGTCTCTTTATCCTTCATAATCGTTAATTCACTGCAATTAGGCGGAATTTTTAGTTTATTGCCGGCAGATTTAGCAATATGGACCTATATCTTTGAAATTGGATTGTTTTTTTCGCTTTCCTTATTATTCCTTTTACTAACCAACTATATCGTTAAACTAGAGTTCTATAGAGCAAAACAAATCATCGAATTATGCTTCTATGTTTTATTGAAATGCATTATTTGTTTACTACTAATTTTGTTTCCTTTTCCATTATCTGTGGTAAACAGAGTTTTTTTAGTTGTATTAGTAATTTCGTGTTTAAACCCTATTACTCTTTTATTTTTCCGACGAGTATACGCTATTAATGACCAAACTCAACTGAAGATAATAAAATACACCGTCTACCTATTTATATTCTCAGCGTATAGTCTTTACATCGAGTTATTTTTATTTTTTAGCAGTATGGATTCTTTATTCAAGGATAACATTATTATTTTAGCGGTAGTTTTAAGCAGTAATTTAATTTTAACTTCAAAATTAACTTATCCTGCTTTAAAAAATAGCGAGGAAGTTAATACAACCAATAAGATTTATCGCTTTTATGGATTAAGTTGTGTATTATTCGTAAGTTTGATATATATCTTTCCTATAATTTCAATTTTTATTCTAATGCCAGGAGCATATGTAATCCTTTCGAAGAGAAATAAAAATTATCCACTTAGATTTCTCTACTACTTCACCTTAAGTTTTGTCTTTTTCATTGACATTTTTGCCCTTATCAAGGACTTATTTATATATACAATTCTCGGGTCAGTTTACATTGGAATCCTTATCTTGTTGTACTTTTCATTACTAATCTCAGTTTTATTCTGCTCAATTATCATAAATTATAAACATCCAAACAAAATTGAAGTTTTAAGCGTAATCATATCCGTATCTTTATTATCGTTTACTTTTCTTATAACTTTCACAAACATCTTGATATTGTATAATGTGGCGATTTCTGTATTAATTAATTTACTTCTTACGGGGATGTATTATTATTATATTAAAGATTCTCGTTATAAGTGGTTCATAAAGCCAGCTATCTTATTAATTGTGTTCAATTTAACGAGTTGGATTTCGTACTCATTCTTATTCATCAATCCAGCGTATACATTGTATAATCCTTTTTTAACGCTTACATTAACTGTTGGTATAACCTGTTTCGGGTTTGTAATCTTATTTAATAAGATATCTGAACAGTTGAGAACAAGAACTTACCTTATCACTCTTACGGGATTAATCTTTTCAATTCCGTTGATTGTGTATTTTCTGCTCATTTCCTACATTGGGTTTCCTATAACCGATCCACTAACCTACATAATAGCTATTAACATCGGAATCATTTTATTTTATCTATCAATTGGAATTTACCAATGGAAGGTCTCTTGGGCAATATGGCGCGCTGGATGGTGGTTATGGATAATTTTTCCATTCGTAAATTTCTATGTCCTTTATAAAAGTTTCGAAGGCATAGATCTCTTTACAAATGCGTTGACATTATTTGGATTTTTAGATATAGAAGGCTCAATTATAATCGCTTTACTAATATGCTCTTCGCTTTATTTACCAATTATCTATACAAAAGTTAAGAAATATTTCACTCAGATAATATTTACAATTTGGGGTGAATCACTTGTTCTGTTATATTGGATAAGTCAAAATGTATTTATAGAAAATATTATTTTGATTTGGCTTTCGTTTGTCGTTTTTGCTGTAATCCTTTTGGTTCCAATACTATATGTGTTTAAGTTTTGGAAATGGTTGTCGCTTTCTTGGTTAGTTTTGACTGGATTTAATGTGTCTTTCATGTTAATTCTCCTTGTTTCATTAGGGATCTCCTATGTTGGGTTCTTAATATCAATAGGCGTCTTGATGACAGGCATGTTTTTACTAGTATTTTCTTTCTTCCCCTCAATCAGAACTCAACCTTTAGTATTGGTGTCTGCTTACATAACCGTACTGTCTAGCGTATTTTTGCTTATATTTTCTTTGATACTATTAATTATTCTAAATCCATTAATATCAGCAAATTTAGCTTTTATTTCGATTGCTCTTCTTGGATTTTCTTCGAAATTTTTGAAACTTAATAAGAGAGTGACACATTTCCTTATATCTTGGACATTAATCATCAATACATCTTTGTTAACATTGTTCTCTTTTTGGTTAATTCCAAATCTTCAATGGTTTGCTGTATTCTTCTCAATTGCGATCTTTGGGGTGTCTTTATTTATTTTTAATCGTTTTGAAATGAGACTTCTAACAATAAAAACATCTTCCATAATATTGATTTCAATTGGATTGTCTTCGTCTATCTTTGCACTATTAGCAGTAGTAATACCGCTTAATCCCTTTATAATTTGGAGTATTTTTATCGCTATTAACTTGGCATTTCTATATTTCATTTTGGACAAGCAAAGACAATATTTATGGTATTTAATTCCAATATCAATAGCTTTAGCGTTATTAGAGTTAGTAGTACTAATTGATATAATAAGCTCGTTTGTCCTTCTTACTATCTTATCTTATATCATATTATATTTAAGCTCGCTTCTTATTATCGTAAATTTGGTTAATAACTTGTATACTGGAAAGAAAGAAGAACAAGAAAAAGAAAATGCTCTGATGTTTTTCTATGAAGATAAAGAAAAAATTAAAATTTTAAATTTAACCTGTTTCCTGTTTATATCCACTTACGCCTCTCTGTTCGTAACCTTAGTTAGCCCAATCTCGTTAATATATCAACTTCTTGAATTTTTAATGTTTTGGTCGGTATTAACTTTGATAAGTCTGAATTACATCAAAATGGCAAGAATAGATATTAAGAACGAGTCTTTAATCGTAACTCTTGGAAAATTCAAATCGCTACTATTCACTTCTCTATATTTTGAAGTAACTTTGACAATTTATTTATTTTTAATTGAAATCGGTCTCTTTGGAATTCTTGAAACTTTTATCATTCCACTAGTAATTTTATTTGGTTTAATACAGTTAGATATTTACGCAATTAAAAAAAATAAATCGTTGTATTCATATTCTATTAGTTGGAAACTAAATGCTATACTTTCCATACTTATTTTCTTATATTTATACCAATTCTCGGTAATTTTAATTGATTTGATCTGGCTAAACATCATCCTACTATTATCAATGCAATTCTACACAATTTATGCAATTTTTACTGCATTCAAGCTAATATATCCATTTAAAATTGGCAAGCTAGAGAATTTAAAAAGAAACATACAAAACATTGTTATAAATTCAATTTTCTTTGTAGTATGTATATATAGTTCTGCTCTCATTACGAATTTTATCGGAACACTATTCCCATTATTACCTGGGTTCCAGATTATATTACTGAATATTACCCTCTTTTTACTCTTCTTTTTTCTGCTAAACATATTTTTCAATAGAACTCTTATTATTAGACATAGGCTGATGATTCTTCTGCCTGTATACTGGATTTTTCAAGTTTTTCTAGCGATCTGTTGGTTTAGCTTTATTTTAGTGTTTGAAGTGTTAAACACTCTTAGTATTAGTTTGATAATACTAATAGAGACTTTATTGAGTTTTTATACATTTTACACAAATCATATCCTGTATAGTAGTAAGAGAACTCTAATCTTGAAAAAAAGAGCTTTCTCTCTCACAATTTTTGGGGTTTATTTAGAATTGTCAGTTTTATTTTTTGGATTGTCTATTTTATATCTTGGCTTGTTTGAAAGTATTTTATTATCCCAGATCGCTTTATTTCTAATTACAGTGCTGGACATGGGATACGCTCGCCTAATTCAAAAAAGATATGTTCAAATCGTTCATACAATCAGCTTTTTAAATATAATATGGACTCTTTTTGTTTTATTAAATACCCTGTTGCTTGTAAATTCAGATTTTATTTTTTTTAATCTAATTTTTCTTAACTTTCTATTATTCTATTTACATTACTCTATCTTTGCTACATTAAATGCATTTTATCCGGAGAAAAAACTTACATTAAATAAGTGGAACTTAAAATCACGCCAAATTATTGCTTTTTCGTTCTATATAATTCTTATTATTTCTATACAGAGACTACTAGCTCCTATCGAAATCAATCTGCAGCTATTGTTGTTGGGTTTAATAACACACGGAATAGTGATATTAGATCAAATGTTTTTAAATTTCCTGGGTGAACTCTCTAAATATGTTAGAGCATTCTCTTGGATTTTTGTTATGATTTTCTCGTGGTCATTATTGTTCATTTTATCATACATGTACATAATACCTTTCTATTTCATATTATTTCCATTATTTATTTTAGTTTTAATGGTCGAATTTGCGTATTTAGTTAAATTATTGCAATTTTGGCAATGGATCGTTGTAAATAGGAAAAAGATCAAGAATACTTTAATTTCGATTGTATACTTGGATTCTATCTCTTATCCACTATATTTCTCCTATCTTCATCTAATAATGGTTTTACATATGCTCATATTATCTTTCATGATATTAATTGGGATTTCCTTTATTGACGATTATGTGAAGCTCGTTAAACAAAAAGTGAGATCTACTATTCGAACTTATTCGTTTTTATCCAGTGGAATTGTACTTTCGATTGATATCTTTATCATATTACAATTTTATATTCAACCAGCGCTTGCTCTTACTTTAAACCTAAGCATTGTGTTGTTGATATTTATACTCTTTTTATCGATTATTGTTAAACCCTTTAAAAGGCATAGTTTTAAATCCTTTATCTTCTGGGCTCTAATCTTCGGATTACTAGCCTCGATTATATATCACATTTATCAGTCCTACATAATTACTGGAGCTTTATTCGCTATTGCTATTTTAGTGTATCCCTTCATATTTTTGTTAGAGGAAATAAAAGAATTGTTTAGTAAATTTGTTGATGTATTGACAATTTTTATTAGAAATATCAAACAATTGATCGTGAATTTTTTCTCAATGATTGTGAATTTTTTGAAGAGGAATTTCATGTGTATTTGGACCGTAATAACTTGTATGATTAGCATTACCATATTCGTTTTAATTATTACCTTTTTAGCTTGGTATCACGCCCTTTTAATAAGCGCAGGTGTAGGCGCTTTCTTACTCTCTGCTATTCTCTCTTCTAAAGAAGAATTAGAAGATGTAAACAAGACGTTCAGAAGAAGAATAATAACCCTAATTGCATTATGGTCGATAATAATTGGGGTTTTGTTTAGTTTTATTAGTCTCGAGTTTTATATTCTCGCCATATTTTTATCAATTCTCGTTTTTGGAGCAATAATATTACCCTATATATATTTTAAGGAAAAGAGAGAAAATATTTCTATTAAGTGGCGATTTTATACCACCTTATTCTTTATTTTTATAATCGTGATTACGGGTGTTCTGTTGTACCTTCAGCTATCAGCCATTTTGATTTAAGAAATTGATTTAAAAGTTAATATAAGTGTATTCATAGAATATTACTTATCTGAAGAAAAGACAAAAAAATCAAGAAAAAAGGATTTCAAATTAACCCTGGGGTTAAAAAGGCTAGAATTACCGTAATAACCATAATAGTCGTAGCAATTCGACTAATCCAAGTATGGATTTTTCTTAGTTTCCTTGCTTGTTCTATTCTTTTAAAGATGCCTAATCCAGATATAGTGGATAACGCGTACAACACAATTACTGTTATTCCGAAATAAGGATGGAGAACTCTAAAGTGTAACACGCTTACTAACGCCACCATAGTAAAACCTAAGGTGAGTGATATTAACATAGTTCCATATCCGACATATTCCAGTAAATGATGTCGTTTGAGCCACCATGTTTTTGATTTTAAAAAATGGGCAATCATACAACCGGTAGCCGCTGTCACTAATCCTAGTATCATTAAAGTGGCGTGTAGGGGCCATAGTGGAGCATATTGTAGAATCAAATTGTTTCACCTTTTTAATTACTCTATAAGGAATTACTGTATAAGAAGCTAATTTTTATTTTAGTGTAAGAGTTTAAATTGAAGCTCGTAACAATAATCAATATGCCTGTATATATTTTAGCGACGAAATTGCAAAATCCTAATTTGTTTGACGAAAGAAAAGCACAAGGTGAAAAATGGTTAAAAACGGTAAAAGAAAAATTACCTAACATAAAATTTATCGTCCATTACGCTATTCTTGGACCATACGATTTTATCGATATTTTTGAAGCTCAGAACGAGGAAGAGGCGGCTAAAGTGTCGCTTCTTTCAAGAAAAGCTGGCGCGACATTTGCTGAGAGTTGGACCGCTATACCTTATTCAAACTTTCTAAATCTGATTGACGACTTGAAATAGGAAGAATAAGTGTTGAGTAGGTTTTACAGAATTAGGAGATTAACTGTTAATTATTTTTAGGTTATATGTATACTAATAAATCGAGTAGGAACAATTTACTATACGATAGATTGTTAATAGTTTTATTCTATACGATTGTAATAGTTCTCTCTCTTATCTTGATGATTGTGCTGCCAATTCCTAATTTTTTTATCCGCCTTTTAGTAGTTGACATTATCTCGACACTATTCATTTATACACTAAGTGTTGTTTATAAGAACACGAGTGTTTATGATCCTTATTGGAGTGTTTATCCATTATTTATTGCCTTTTTTTGGTATTTCCACCTAAATTCTACAATTTCGCTGAAACAAATAATAATCCTAGTCTTAGTTGTTACATGGAGTACTCGACTCACTTCTAATTGGATACAAAATTGGGGTGGTATGAACCACGAAGATTGGCGTTATAAAATGTATCGGAAATACAAAAGAACGCTTTTCGAGCTCATTAATCTGTTTGGTCTCCAAGTACTTCCTACATTCTGGGTTTATCTCGGCTGTCTATCATTATACCCTGCCCTCATACCAAATAAACCAATTGGTTTATTGGATATTATTGGTATACTAGTTATTATCATTGGAATTCTTTTTGAGACTGTAGCGGACATTCAATTACATAGGTTTAAAAACAATCATAAGCTGAGAGAATATATTAAGACGGGATTGTGGAAATATTCAAGGCATCCGAACTACTTTGGTGAAATAATATTTTGGTGGGGCTTGTTTTTTCTGGGATTCTCCTCTGATATAACATATTGGTGGACGATAATTGGACCAGTATTCATTACTATACTCTTTATTTTTATAAGTGTACCGTTAATGGAGAAACACTGCTTAGAACGCAGAGATAACTATAAAGAATATCAAGAATCGGTATCTACGTTAGTTCCATGGTTTCCAAAAAGAAGGGTAGATGAACAAGCTTCCAATTTAAGTCAGAAAGAAGAAAGAACACATTAAAAACGCTAATGGTATAATTCGATTAGTTTCTATACACAATTCAACTTAGATTTTACTCTACTAGAGTATATTCCTTGCTGGGTTTACCATATTTGCCCTTAACTTCGGTTTCCTTGACAATGCCTTCTTGAATAAGGAATTCTAGAACCTTTTTAAGTCTACCTCCTCCTAATTTCGACTTGACACTTAGATCTCGAGTTTTTATCGAGGTGTTAGACCTCAGAATGTTAATTACGGATTGAATCGGTTCGGGATACTCTATAATTATGGCTTTTTCTACGGTTTTTATTTCCATAAATTTTTTCGCTTGTTGGACAAAACCGGGACCATAAAAACCATCGAAATGAAAAATATCATCGTCTATAAAACTTATTGAGTTTAAATATTTATTGTCAATTAAAATGGACCCAACATTCACCAGAATGTCGTTGTAGCGAGCTCTTTGACAGGTGCGTTCACTGGTTTGAGTGATAGAGAGTCTAACGCGGTTTAATGTATCAGTGATTAAATCAAAATAATTTGGAATTTCTTCGAAATCTGCGTTAGAAAAATAAATTCTAATAGACACCCCTCTCATGCTTGCGTTATACAAAACTTGTTCAATTCTTTTCACTAAGGAAGGAGGTAAAGAGGATAAAACAATTTCCTCGGTCGCTTCGCTTATTAATTTAAAATAGTTATTCACAGCTAAATTTTCATCCGAATAGTGATAGAACGGTACATTTTTAAGGCAAACTCCTTGAACACTCTCTTCGACCTTTACTTTTTCATCAATGCTTTCGATCTGATCTTGAAAATTCTTAACCCTTTCTTCTATGACTTTAGTTAACGCGATTTTTGGATCGATGCGATAGTATCTTTTGCTTTTCTTACCTTTTGACGAGAAAACTAGACCCATATCCTCCAAAACACTTAAATTGTAGCTTGTTTGCGAATAAGAGAGGTTCAAATCTTCCTTAATTTTGTTAATCGTACCCATCTTATTTTCAATGATGTAGTCGTACAGTTTTATTTGAATTTCACTCAAACCAATTTCACGAAGAGTTGGGTGGTATTTTCTTAACATTTTAGAATTTTAAGAGGATAAGCTTAATAATTATAATGTGACACAATAAAAAAGTGAATTTTAATTTATATTAATTTTTTATGACCAGAAATACTCAATAATGATAATAAACAACAAAAATATGTAAAGAACTAACATAAAAGAGTGAAAAGATATGGCTACATGCAAAGAATGCAAATTTTACAAACCTATTGACGAATCTAAAGGAGATTGCTTTGGGCACGAAGTTCCAGCCTCATTAAATGTAGATAATTGTCCAACTCATAGTTTCCAGCCACGAAGTTAAATGGGTGATGAATTTGGCAGCGAAAATTGATTTCAAAAAATCCGAAAAGTCATTCTACTTCTCAAAAGCTAATGAAGTGGTAGAAGTAGATGTACCAGAAATGCAGTTTCTAATGATCGACGGAATGGGTTCTCCAGGAGAAACGCAAGAATACTTAGACGCAATGGCAGCGTTGTATCCCGTTGCATACAAACTGAAGTTTATGAGCAAGCAAGATGGTCAAGATTACGTAGTTCTTCCCTCTGAAGGGTTATGGTGGGCTGATGATATGAATGATTTTACCGAAGGAAATCGAGACAATTGGAAGTGGATTATGATGATCCGGCAGCCAGATTGGATAACTGAAAAAATGTTCAAAGATTCTGTTGAAGAGGTGGGTAAAAAAAAGCCAGAACTTAAAGAATCCTTGAAAAAGTTGAGATTAGAGAAGTATAAAGAGGGAAAATCCGCTCAGATAATGCACATTGGATCTTACAAAGATGAGGGACCAAATATCGAGAAACTTCACAAACATATTCAAAAGTTAGGAGGAAAATTCGATGGTCATAAGCTAAAGCATCACGAAATCTATTTAAGTGATCCTCGAAAAACTAAGCCTGAATCATTGAAGACGATAATCCGGCAACCATTTGCTAAGAAGTAGACTACTTCTAGCACAAAATTCTATTTTTTTATTTACTTTTTTGGATCTTCAATAACTCGTTTAAAAGGTCTAAGAAATTCCTGCTTTAAATTAAGCTTTTTTCGCACTTTATCAATTTTCATCAATGGAATTAATTTTTCGTTCATTTTTTTTGCTCGCTCGTCGTTCTGAGGAAAAGTATCGTATATTCCGTGCTTTTTATAATATTCGTGATCAGCAAGGAACACAAATCGATTTCTTCCGTACACATCGTCCCGAAAGATCCGCTTCGCACCCTCACCTAAAAATGTACTTGGTTTCTTGAAGTTCGAGTTAGCAAACAGAACAGAATCTTGGGCTAGTTGGTATAACAATCGGTTAATATTCTCAGACGACCCAAACTCATCGGTTACAATTCCTAAGAAGTTTGCGTCCTGAGTTTCGGCATATGATTGTAATATCTGCGTTAAATTTGGAATTTGGCTTAGGGGTCCTGATAAAATATATCCCATTTGCTTATCGTGTAAGGTAGGTGTATGAGTGTTAAAGAATGCTCGATCAAAAATTAGTTTCCAACGAGAAGATAAATAACGATCCACAATATCACCCGCTAAAATAAGAATATCAGATTGGACCACTTTATCGCTCCAGAAATTCGTAAACTCATCTTTGTCTTCATAAATACACTCGTGATTATAACCACAACTTATACAACCGGTGCAAGGCCCTTTGATGTCAATCTCGTGTATATTAACTAGTTCAGGTGAATCTGCGAAGAAGGCTCTAAATCGATTAACCATCCTTCCCACATTACTAGTTTCTGAAGTATTATCGGAGAGAATCAAGACTTTTTTACTCTGCGGATCAACTGGATCACATTTTGTTAGACTAGGATCGAAAGAAAACATTCGTCTTGTTAATGGTTGGAAGGCGCGTGAAGTAGCAACTTTATTTTCAATTGAATTAAAAAGCGATTCCACGTAAAGAAGCCAATTTTTTCTTTTTTTTGGATAGAGAAGATCCCAACTATCAGCGGGATAGTAACCTAAATATTTCATGTCTAAATCCTCACAAATAGCGTGAACGTAGTTTTGAGCTGTGTGGTCGAAATAATGAATCGAAGTTGAAAGAGCTAAGGTGTACTTACCTTTAAAATTAGACTCAAAGCCTTTTTCAAATATTAATTCAATAAAGCGCTTATATTGAGAGCAAACAAGCAGAACATATAAAGGGAATGCCTATATAACGAAATCTGCAGATTTTATACTATTTAAAATGTTTTCAAGTCGTTCCTCTTTTTTTTCGAGTATTTTTATTTGTTGGGCTACATTTAGAAATTCGTACTCGTGTTCAGGGTGTTTTTTCTTAATGTAAAGGAGATATTGCATTGTTACGCTCTCGTCTCCTTTAGGACTGCCGTTCAAAATAACGATTTTCATAGATATTTCACGAATTAATCTCATAAAATAAGTATACTTATAGCAAATCAACACTCAATAATAATGCTATTGTTTTTCTATATAAGAAGAACGCCGATAATTGAATGACATTAATATAGTTTTTAATTGGTAAAACTCAGTAAATTCGTCTGGTTCGAAGAGCGAATGTAGTTAGACTTAACCAATTCTTCGAGCTCGGGAAATTCGAAAGGAAACAAATTTTCGAAAGCTCGTTTTAGAAGTTCGATGTATTTCTTTTTGTCGTAAGCGTGATGCTTTTCGTTGTACAACTCCGAAAGGATTACTTTCTTCTCGGGAAAATCGGGGTCAGCTTCTGAGTTTAGTATAATATATCTGACATTTTTGCCCGCCGACACTACCACTCCTGACCGTTCGAGCTGTCTCGCAGCCACAGCTTGGTAGGAATTCACTTTGTATTTCGATGGACTCCTAGAAATTCTTTGGCGGATAGTGAGCTCGTCTCTCGAGACTTTTCCCGATTCAATTCGATCTATGTATTCGTATAGAAGTTCCTTTGCGCGTGGAATACGGTTCACAAACTTTTCTTTAGTTGTCGCTCCTTTGAACACATCAATCCAAGCGAATTGAGCGTCTTTTACGATTTTGGGAGCGTCTCTCCTCCTTACTTCTATGCCTCTTACTTTTATTTCTCCGTTCGACTTGACCCCCCAGTAATGACTTAAAGCGGGAATGTCTCGTTCTGCTCGCGAAGGAAGAAACACAATGCAGTCGAATCTTCCGTCCCAACTCATTGGAATCTTGGTTTGTTCGGTTATTTCTTGGGCTACCTTTTTGGTGACTCGTTCGAACTCTTCGGGCGTGCGCCCTTTCGTGTCTTGCAGCCATATTGAATCGACTATTCCGTGGATTACTTTGCATCCCTGTGATTCAGCGATTTTAACTGAGCGCAACAAAAACTCTCTGGCGAACGCGCACACGGTTTGGTGGGCTTCGATCTTTCCGAAGCGAGCATTCTTGAAGCCAAGATAGCCAAAACTAACGACAAGCACCCATTTAAGGGCTATGTCAGTGAATTTATAGCGAAGGTCGTTGGTCTTTCTCACGTACTCTTTGTACTTTAGTCGCTTACCTAAAGGAAGCGAAATGGACTTTGCAATAATACCAGTTCGTTTGGAACAAATGTGAAAATCCAACCCGGGTACTTTCAATCCCGTGCCATCGGCTTTGCAGCACTTACAATTGATCGTTTCGGAAGAGACATTGTACGTTGACATTAACGAGGGATACATGGAAGAAAAATCGAGCTCAACGACTTGGTCGAACACGCCGATCAAGGGCTCGATAATGTGCCCTCCGCGGTCGCTGTGAATAAGATTCATTCCTGAACGAAAATCTTCGGGACTTTTCTTGAAAGGGGGGATGAGGTGATCGAGCTTGTAAGCGTAGTAGTACTGGATAGACTGCAACGCTCCACCAATCGTTATTCTACTTAAGCGTTGGAGCGGGACGCGAGAGATCCTTGCAACTTCGATAACTCCAGGGATGTTTCCCTCGCTGAAGTGAAGACTTGCGTACATTGCCGTATCTAAATGAAACCTCCCCGTGAAATATACTTGGGTTTTTGAGCGGCGCCAAATAATTCCGTACGACATATAGTGGTCGGAACTCCCCGAAAGGTTAAACACGCAATATTGAAGAGGCGTCTTGTTTCTAGAAAAGTACAATTCCTTCGATACACCGTTGACGGAAGCTCTTGCAGCCAAGTAAGGAAACAAGAATTCATCTCCGTGGTGCGTGAGTATGATGTCAGGATCGAGTTTGTCAATAATTTTGCTGATCGTTCGGAGCGTATCAGCCTCCGCGTCTCTCTTTACCTTGTATGTTTTCTTTTTGTATCCGTCTGCGCGAGGAATATTGTTTTCGTCGTTTTCTACAACGCTGATCGAGACAGACTCGAGCGGATCGTTGTAATAATAGCGGATACCGCTTTTTTGGATAGTTACATCCAACCACACTGCCTTTAGAGGAGGCAATTCGTAGTACAGTTCCTCGTTGTCGTCTTTTAGAGTTAACGAAACTAGGTGCATTGACTCTGCGTTTCTTCGTTTGTTCGTTCTTTTTTCCACCTCAAACTCGCATTGAGACATTGGAAAAAGGTCGTTCACATAGAAGTACATCTGGGCGATGGGAAGGTCAGTATTGTACAATGTGAATAGGCTCAATTTGTCCACCTCAGAGATCGTCTGTTTGAAAACGGATGGCCTTACAACGGATACCCCCAAAATTCTCCTCTTTTCGTGATCTTCCAGCTTCACATATTTCTCGCAAATTCGGACGGCCTTTACGTTACCGTTTTGAAGGAGAATATGCTTAAGACGGCTTAGATCCGAACCGACATGCGATTTTGGTACTGCGAAAAACTCGGGGTGAAATTCTCCGTAAATCCTGACAATCTCACCCTCTGGAATGGTTTTAACCCAATGTATTACCCCCTTGCCGTAAGTTGAAACATCCAATAACCAACCGTCAAAAGTTGCGCGTGTTTTAATCCGATTCTTCGTTGATTCTCTCCTCGATTTCCGTTATTTGTTGTTCAAGCATCTGAATTCTCTTTTCTTGCTCTAACGCAAACGAAAGGAACAGTACATCCGATAGCAAGGGGCGAGCCGCAAGACTTCCCGCATCTGCGTGTATCCGGGCGTAATTCATCAATTTATTGAATAGCTTCTGCTCTTCGGGTCTTAGCGCACGCTTGTAGTCTTTCCAACTTTCAATTTCGTGCTCAAGAGCAGGTCTAAAAGAAGGAACCGTTCTACCCATAGAATCACGAAATAGTAAGTGTTTAAACGGATTTAAAGACGAATACCACTCTGATTTTATGAATTCTTTTTAGACTTTTGGATTAGATATATTAAGTATGAAAAGTTGAAATATGTTGGGATTATAATGATGTTTTACGAGAGGAGATTAATTTGAGTGGTATAATGAAATGGTATGCACCATGTGGAATTTTTTGCAAACACTGCCCAGGGGTTAAAGCTTTTAATTGTGAAGGGTGTAGAGCTAATGAAGGTAAAATTAGGAACTTTCCTTTATGCAAAACATATCAATGCGTTCAGGAAAGAGGACATAAATTTTGCTACGAATGCAATGATTTTCCTTGCGAAATGCTGCAACCAATCGTCAATTTTGAAATATTCTTACCTCACAATTCAAAAGTCTATAATTCAGTCATGATCAAAAAACTTGGTTTATACGAATGGAATCAGATTTGCGAAGAGAAATCGAATCTCTATTACAACGCTAAAAAAGTAAGGTTTGGAGGAGACCCCTTGACGCTAAAGGAAAAAGATCCAAACATGTATAAGAAAAAGGACAAAAACGCCGATAATGAGTAAAATTATACCCAATTAGGTTCACTTTTAAAAGAACTTTTCTCAATAGAAAAACTCAATTTTTACTTTTTCCTAATTTTCACGGGAAAAGCCGCCAAAATATATTTAAATAGGAGCTTATCTTATTTGTATTTAAAGGGTTTTACAATAATGTATAGCACTCGGGTCTCACGGGGTGTTATTTTTTTTTTATCTAATAACCGGGTTAAGTCAAATTTTGATCGTCATTTCTTTTTTTCTAAGTAAGCCAAAAGTCGAGCGTTGTGTTTTTCGTGGGATTTGAAAGCTTTCTTTTGGAAGTTTTAGGTTTCCACCGTAGAAGTCGCCGTTCTGGTAAAAAGGGATGCTGTATTAAAGTATATTCTATGTAGCGTTCTTCATCGTTGATTCTAACTAACACGCTTCCGAAATGTGACAATATTTTGCCTCCTTTCGGTCGGAACTCCGAGAACTCATTTAAAGGAGCCGTAATTACTATCAATGGCTTAGCGTATGCAAGGATCTTTTTGATTCCCCCTATAGCTCTTAGAAGATCTTCGAAAGTCTGCTTTTCGTAGCTTTGAAATAGAGTAGTAATCCCTGAAATCAGAACTACGCTTAAATCATCCAGTTTTGAAAGGCGGTTTTCGAGAAGCTCAACCATTTGATCCCAAGTGAACGCTCGAGCGATAAGAATGTTTTCCAAAACCCTCGTAGGGGAGAGATTATGGGTCACAGCGTATTTGCTTATGTTGTAGGGGTTAAACCGATTATTTGCATCCACGAACGCGACTTTTACGCCTTCTCCAAAACCTCCGTTAACAATTGCTTGTTGAGAGATGACTGCCGTAGTTAGTAGAATGTTTGTAACGACAGATTTATCGCCGTAAAGTAGGTATATTAAATCGCGACAAAACCCACCCTTTCCTTTTTCCGCTAATAGCTCGTCCAGCGTAGAATCTCCACTTGATATCTGAGGAACGCCACTAAAATGGTTATGAACCTTTAATCCCGTGTCAAATGTCATCACTAGATGAAAAGGATTCCAAAATCTAAAGCTGAAATACGCCGACAATTTTCTAAAATTGTGGGAAAGAACCGCTTTGGAAAAATATAAATACATTAAAGAGAAATCCCGTGCTTTTTACATGCATCTATGTTTCGAAGGGAGGGAGAGAGGACACTAAAAGTAAAAGAAAGAGCTTCTCAGATATAAAATAACAGGAGTTTCCGACAAAAAAGTTCATTTATTTATAACCGTTTAATGTGAAGATTTACTTTCTGGACTAAATTAAAAAAAGGAACAGTCTCAAAGGATTTAAATGATTGAATATGTTTGAGCCTAACCTTCTGTCTTATAATTTGCTGATTTTTTTTATAATTATAATTACTATTTCTCAGAGTTTATTTCCAGTGGAAATCTAACTGAAAGCTTATTAGAAAGAAGTGATTATATTAATGTATGCCAACATGT
>JAHPYY010000143.1 GCA_019058515.1 Promethearchaeota archaeon | reverse complement strand
AGCCTATCCAGAAAATTAAATAGCATAGAGCTAAAGGATTCAAAACTTTTTTCAGAAATGTCTGTTGGGATATCACTTGCGATTATTTCATCCTTTTTTAAGTCAAACACGATCATTCCGACGATATTCTCGTTACTGGCAGCTTCAGAGAAGTATTTAAGTATGAAATCTTTGTTGGTTTGTTTCTGTAGTTTTTGGATATCGCTAGTTATCGTATCGTACTCTTTCGAGAAGTCTTCAAAGTAATCCTGTATGCCCTTTTGCTCTTCAATTTTTTGCTCAGGGAATTTTTCTAGAAATGCTCGGCTTATTCTCTCGGCAGTAATCTTATATATTCGACTGTCTATTTCGTCCTCCTGTTCTGCTACGCATATAGAGAAGATAGGACCTTTAGCCGAGTAATAGAACGTGTTGGGTTGCATCTCGATTTTATCTATACAGCTGTTATTTAATTCAGCCGCAAAGCTCTGAATTGCGCTTAAAAAGCAAGAGACCAAGGAGTTGTCGGGAAACTTCTCGTCACTTTTCATAAAGAGCGGGATACCGTCTTTAGTAATTACCATAAAAGACTTTATCACTTTTTTTCACCTTTAATGTAATTAAGATTCTTATACAAACTTCAAATTGGTAATCGTTCCAGTGGGAAGAAATTTACTGTACTCAATTTCTGGCACTTTTTCTTGTTCTACTATTGCACTAGCTGAAGCCAAAATCAACGCCATTGGACAGATACCCTTCGCATCCCCTATTATCTCGTGTATAGGATCACACATCGCGCAATCTGGAATGTGAATTTCGTACTCGTTGTTTCCCTTATCCACAATTTTGCCTTCCTTTGTAATTTTGGTCACTTTTAATATTTCTAACCACCCGGACATTGCTTCCTTTGCAGTTTTAGCCTTGAATAACTGGTCAATTAGGGGATCTTCGCCACGAATTTCTTTTATGACTTCTACAATCTTAGGAAACACGTGAGATTTATATCCTCGCGAACCAATTAACTCGATTAGAGCCGTTTCGTATCCAAAGAGTGACGCGTGTAATGTGGATAGCACTTTCATCATTAGAGGGTGCGGAAATTGGCTTTTTAGCCACATCATAAAAACTACAAAAAATGCACCAAACCCTATTAAAATAAATAGAGTTACTAAAAATGGAATTTCGAATGCCAAATTTTTTTCACCGAGATATTCAAATACCGTTTGATTATTGAATTAACAATATAAATAGGGATATTTATATTTATTCAATTTTTAAAAGATAAGCGCTTTACCCATTTGTCTTAGTTTTAATAATGTGATTACTAAAAAATAAAATCCTGTGGAATGTTTTGACTAAATTGGATTAAAAAAATCCTAATATATATAGATAAATCTTAAAACGATATTTTTATTATCATACCTCAATATACAATTCTTTATGAACGAAATCCAATGAGTGAAAAAGAATCTAAAAAAGGTTTAAGCGAGCGCCCTCTACTTTCGATAATTATTTTACTCGTTCTATATGTGGCGTTTCTAGCATTTCCTTTGCTTATCTGGTTTTTATTATTTGGACCATCAATATCAGGGCTTATGCTTTACTTTATAATAGGAATTAACTTTGCTATTATAACGGTTTTATGGTTATTTATTGTACCAAACGGATTGCACTTACCGAACGGGCGAGAATCCTTCCTGCAATATTTAAACACCATTAAATTATCTCATTTGACGCCAATTGGCAAAAATATTTTATTAGGAATCCTATGCACTGCAGTATTTTTTGCATCCATGCTAATCTCCACTCTACTAACGGGTTTATATGTATTTAACCTTACCTTAATTCTTCCACCAACATCGGATTCCCTCCTCAGCTCGTTTAAGCCAGGAATATGGGAAGAAGTTGCTTTTAGAGGCGTAATCCTCTTTATTTTACTTAAAAAGTTTCCAGTAAGAAAGGCGATTTTGATCGACGCAGTTTTATTCGGTGTTTTTCACTTAACCAATTTGATTTTCAATCCAACATTAATTGGTTTAATTTTGACTTTGCGACAGGTTGGATTTACCACCATATTAGGGTTATTTTTCGCTTACCTAACAGTGAAAACAGATAGCCTTTTACCCGCAATAATTACGCATTACTTGTTCGATGCGATTGGTCTCCTGTTTTACAATGCTCCAAGTATTGACCCTTTTGTACACCTTACCGTCTTACTTTTTACTGGATACACCTTAATTCCAACGGTAATTAATGTATTTATGGTGAATTACATATCAAAAAAATGGTATCCTAATAAAATTGATATTTAATTCACATCTTTTATTAGGTAAATTACACTATTTACAAATTTTAAATCAATATTTCCTTAAATCTTGGAAACAAAGAAATAGCGTTGTACTGGACAATTTTCGCGAGTGTTTCCCTTTCACAATCGTAATTTTGAAGACCTTCGTTCATTTGTTTTACAACCCTTTCGGGCAAGAATGGATAATCGCTCCCATATAATACTTGCGTTGGTTCCACCAAACTCAGCAGAGAACTTAAAGTATAAGGGGTTGCTGATACTGCTGTATCGTAATAAAAGCGTTTTAACTGATTTATTATCTTTTTATTACCAAAAGTAATTCTCCAAGCTATAAAGGGAGCAGTTCCTCCTCCGTGGGAGAATATAAACCTTATGTCCGGAAAGCGTTTTGTTGCTCCTCTATGTATTAGATTAACAATTGCCCTTGTGGTATCAAATACAAATTCCAAAACCGCGGGTTTAATTATCACAGGAAATGTACCTAAAGGAGGTGTACTTGGATGTACAAACACCACAGCTTTTCTGCGATTTAGCTCGTAAAAAAGATCATCATAATAAGCATCTCCGAGGTATTTCCCTCCAAAATTAGTAAGTAATACAACCCCGTCTAATTTTAAGGTGTCTAAAGCAAACTCCAATTCAACTATGGATGCCTCTATATCTGGTAGGGGTAAAATAGCAAACGCGCCAAAGCGATTTGGGTATTCATCCACCATGCAAGCAGAAATTTCGTTGCATTTGCGCGCTAACTTTTGAGTAAACTCTCTCTCTCCAAAATAAATACCTGGTGCAGAAATTGAATTAATTGCTATAGCTATCCCTTGCCTATCCATAAAAGTAAAAGTATTTTCTATGTCCCACTGAGGGAAGGGTTCGCCAACAGCATTTTTGATGCCTATTGAGCTTAAAGCTGAAAGGTATTCTTTAGGTACAATGTGATGGTGAACATCTATTTTTTGAGAGTTTGTTGACATAAGGATCTAATAATTCCATATTTTTATAAGATATTTTTTTTTAGGAAATTTTTGGAAAAAAGAATAACGCTTAGATCATTAGTTTTTGAAGTATGAAATTATTTTTTTCATACACTTATTTGAACGTGGAATATATTTTAGGCCACATAATATTGAAACATTAAATAGAATAATATGTTTCGCACCAATTTTGCCGTAATTTTCAATTTGACCGATAATCTCGTCAGGACTACCGTTTAAGTAAAAATCGTGACACATTTCAACAGGGATCTTTTCAAGTATTTGCAACAATGACCCTCTATCGTAATGTGTAGGGATAAACTCTAAAGATCCGTCAACATTTTTTCCAAGAGGATGCGATAATCCATATGGGGTGAAATCATCATGATATAAGGTAATTAACGTGTTTTTTGTAACGGGGGTTTTGAGCATTTTCTCGACTTCCTCACAATCCTCATCCATGATAACTCCCAAAATAACTGCTGGAGTAATTTCATCCGCATTTCTACCAGCTTTCAGTGTGTAATTTCGAAGGATCCCTACTTTTTCTTTATAAACATCTGGTTTCAAAAATATGGGTAACCAACCATCGCCTAGTCTGCTAGTTATTTCTAGCATTCGGTTACCACGAGTGGCAATCTATGACGGGGGAAATTTTCCTTTTTTAAAAGGTTTTAATCTGAGTAAAGCATGTTCTAACTTCCAAAATTTTCCGTTGTAATTTACTTGTTCATCGTTTTGCCATAATTTTCTAATGATTATAACGGCTTCTTCTAATCTACTTACAGGATTCTCCCATCTAATTTCGTAGGGAACGGTATTTTCTTTTCCACCTGCTCCTATCCCTAATATCGTCCTCCCTTTAGATAACTCATCTAAAGTCAGGAAAGTTTGCGCAAGTACAGCGAGATTCCTTCTAAAAGTTTTGGTTACTCCTGTCCCAATGTGAATTTTTTTTGTGTTTAAGGCAGTAGCAGTCATCATAGCAAACACATCATATACTAGATGGGGACTAGGATAAATTGTAGCAAGATCAGTAATATCTGGAGTCCAGATAGATTCCGGTATCCAATTTAAGATGTGATCTGCAAAAAATATGGAATCATATCCCTCATTTTCATAGCTTTTAACGGTGTCGATATTACTTTTAAATGGAGGTATAAATGTTCCCTCTCTTCCTATCTTTAAATCACTAATGTCCATAAAATCAAATTTTATAAATCTTCAAATTGGATTACAATACCTTTTCAACAATGTCGACCACTCGGTATCCACTTTCTACAGAACCTGGAGTTCCTATAAGACCTGGTTCGATGCATGAATCTCCTACATTAAATAGATTTGGTATCGGCGTTTCTAATGGCATACCATAACCAAGCCAAGTTCGACCTTCAGGCCATTCGTTGATAATACCGCACGCCCTCATTTTTAAAATCCGACCGTATTTTTCGAAATCTGGAAAAAATTCCCTAATATCGCGTTTAACTTGTTGCATTTCGTATTTTATATCCATAGGGTGTAAGGTTGATTCGGACTTAGCTGAAGTGTAAAAAAGATGTTGCCCCGCGGGAACAAGTTCGGGACAGATATTACTAATAGGAATAACATTCTTAATTCTTCGAGATCCCATTATTATTTCCAGCCCATCGCGTATTCCTTCCAAGCATAAAGGTTTATCGCTTGCGACTAGAACCAGTAAACAAGGACTTGGTCGAAGTTTTATCCGCATCTTTTCAAGGTATTCACTCTCAAAATTTTCTTTTCCTGCCAGAAATACCGTCGATTTAGCCCCTGCATTACTAATTACCACCTTACATTTTATATCAATTTGTTTTCCCACCTTTTTAACAATTACATTTGAAGCTTTTCCCTCTTTGACTCTTATTTTCTTCACAGGGGAATTGGTCCATACAGCGCCGGTTTTTTCAACAAATTTAGCAAGCTTTTCCGCTATGCTGAGGTTTCCGCTAGCTGATATGTAAAATTTCGTCATTTCTTGGAAAAGGAAAAATTTTGATACAGGTAGCTCCCATGAATGAGCCATCATCAATCCTGTACAGAGAGTATCAAAAGCTTCGTGCACTTTTTCGACCTCAGTATATTGGAGAAGCCAATCTCGCACAGTTATAATGTCATCTCGGTTTATTCCTCGCATTTTTTTGTAATAACCACGCATAATTTTACTTAATTCGACAGGTTTCGCTGGACGCTTATGCTTCTCTGCATCCTCTCTTTCAAGCTTATCTATTATGTCAAGCGCTTTTGGTACTCCCATTTCAGGGGGGATTTCATATCTTTCACCATCAATTCTATAATAAACTCGAGTTATTGGTCTTAAATTGTCAGTTCTAATCCCCATATCCTCAAGCAATTTTATTACCCACCCATCCGGGATAAGAATCGCACCAGTGGGTAATTTGAACCCTTCATACTCAAAAGTGGAAAATCTCCCACCTATCCGACTTCTACTCTCCACTACAAGAGTTCTATATCCCTTGCGGGATAGAAGACTCGCTGCTGTTAGTCCTCCTAAACCTGATCCAATAATAACTATGTCATAATCGTAGCTTAACATGTTATCCCCTCTTGAAGATAACACCAGTTCCCCCAGCAGGATAATTAAAATCAATAGCATTAGGTTCGCACACTTGACCACAGCATCCGCATTCTAAACATTTTTCCTTGTAGTCATCTCTAATAAACGCAATATTATCCTTTATTCCCCATAAATTTACAATGCAAATTCTAACACACATACCGCATCCATTGCATTTATTTCGATCTATCTTAATAAAATCTCCCATTCCCGGAATATGATTAGTTAAACTATTTATATCCATTTTTACGATCCCCTCCTTCGCTTTTTCTTTTTCGGAAGCATACTTATAACTTTTGGAAGCACTTTCATCAATTTCTGAGGATCCATCATATCATCAAGATCCTCCTCAAAAATTTTAGCAACAAGCGGAAAAACATATTTCAATATAAAGGGTAAAGCTTGTGGCATATATGATTTAATATGAGCTGCAATTTGTCGAACTCGTTTAGCATGAGGCTGTGACCAATCAAAAATTCCTCCCAGTGCTTCCATAATCATTGGTACGAACCATGTCATCGTTTCTTTAGGACTAAAGGGTAAAGCCTTCCATATGTTATATAATTCTTCTCCTGCTTCGAATTCTTCACCTACGCTTGTTTTTTGCCACATCTCATCGAATTTAGAGAGCCGTTGTTTAGAAACATCTCCGGAACTAATTGTTTCAGCTGCAACTTCTGCTGCTACCTTTCCTGTGACCATTGCTGGATAAATTCCTTCAGCTTCGAGAGGACAAGGAAATCCTCCAGCATCTCCAATTAAGATAACACCATCTGTATGCGTATTATACGGATATTGCAACCATGGAAGAAGATGAGATTGAAGTTCCCTCGGTTTAGCCTCTAATATCTTCAACAATCTTTGATAATATTTCATATTAATAATCTTGTTTAGATAAAACAATGGATTTTTATCCCACTTATTCAACCAGTTTCCTAAACCTTGATGAAAACCATCATTGAAAAAAACTTGATAGGAAGATGGAAATGTGGCAGACCACCAGATCCCAAGCGCTTCATCTCCCATAATATCATCAATTTTTTCTGGAGGTGCGTAGAAATCATATTGGGGAACAGCCGTAATCTGGTCCTGCGACCATTTTGTTCTTAATCCGCTTTGTTTCGCAACCATTGAGATAGCCCCATCCGCTCCAATTACCATAGATGCTTTATATTTTTCTCCATGTTCATCAACTACTCCACAAATTTTACCGTTCTCCTTTAATAGGGATACTATGAGAGTTGAGGTTTTTAATTCAGCACCCGCGTTTAATGCAAATTCAGCAATCCATGGGTCAAACTCGCTGCGATAACAATTCATTGTAATCCAACTTTTCGCAGGCTCATAAGATACTGATTCAGTTGGACGACTCATAATATAACCAGCAACTATACCTTCTTTATTAATAAAGTAATTACGAGCGGCAGCTCCCGCCCTTAATGAAGGGCATTTTTCGGGTGTTAATTCTTTCATCAAATTAGGAAAATCTTTCCACATACGTGGTCCTAACCCACATCCCGAGGAATTCTTTTCACCTGGATTTCGACCCCTCTCGAAAAATATAGTTTTCAACCCATTTTCCGCGGCGGTTTTCGCAGCCATCGAACCCCCTGGTCCGGCTCCCACGATAATAAGATCGTATTCTTTCACAATTTTCGCCACTCTTTCTAATATATTTTTATTAGATAGTTTGTTTTATTTACTATCATTTTTAATACTAACGAACCTATTGAAATATAAAAATGCTTGACGAGAATGTATCTATTATTCGAGAAAACTTAATAGAGATCTGTGGTAAAAGCAATATATCTGACGATGAGAATATTCTGAAGGAATATATGAGCGATTTAAGTTTTGTTCATGGGATTACTCCTCTTTTAATTGTTTGGCCTATAAATACAAAACAAATAGCAAAAATCGTTGAATCAGCGAACCAACACAGGTTCTATATCGTTCCTGTAAGTTCTAGCTCCAAAATAAAACTTCATGGAGATACTATTCCTCAGAGAGAGCGCACAATCATCATGAACATGTCGAAAATGAAAAATATCATCTCTATTGACACCAAAAATCGTGTAGTTATGATAGAACCAGGAGTTACCTTCTCTGACCTAGTTCCAAAATTAAGAAAATTAGGTGTTAGATTACTTATGCCTTTAAATCCCACTGTTGATAAGTCCGTTGTTACTTCGGCATTAGAACGAGAACCAATTACAATTCCCAGATATCACTGGGATAGTTCAGATCCTTTATTATGCACAGAAATAGTGTTTGGTACGGGAGATTTATTTCGTACTGGCGCAGCTGCAGGACCGGGTTCGTTAAAAGAACAGAAAAAAACTCATCAAGCTCAGAAAAATCCAATGGGACCAACCCAATTTAGTCCATTCAGAATAATTCAGGGAGCTCAGGGGAGTATAGGAATTGTAACATGGGCATCATTGAAATTAGAATATTTACCTTCAATACAGAAGGTATTTCATTACCAATCTGAAGATCTACGGGATTTACTGAAGTTGCAACAAAAATTAATAAAGTATCGATTGTGCGATGAGATCTTCCTTCTAAACGATTTAAATTTAGCATGTTTATTAAAAAATAATCCCCAAGAAATTCAAGTTTTATCCAACTCTCTGTTAAAATGGAATTTAATTTATGTCATATCTGGTAAGGGTAAATTGGCTGAAGAAAGAATAAAATACCTTGAGAAAGACATTGAAGACATCATCGAGGAGTTTTCTTTCACTAAATTAAAATCTTCTAACGCTGTAGAAGATGTAGAGATTTTAAACTCAATTAATTACGAGACTAAAAATCCATGGAGGTTAAGATATAAAAACGCTTTTCAAGATGTGTTCTTTCTATCGTCTCTCGAAAATGTGCCAGAATTTATTTCATTGGTTGAAAACGAACAATCTCGAGATGTAGGGGTGTATATTCAAGCTTGTAATCAAGGAACCTCGTACCACTGTGAATTCGATATCTACTATGACTCAGATAATGAGGCATCATTAAAAGAAATTGAAATAAAACTAAGTAATTTATATCCCAAATTATTGGACGCGGGAGCTTTTTTTTCTCGTCCCTATAAAATCTGCGCAAATGAAGTTTTTAATAGACATAGTGAAGAAATTGTACTCGCAATGAGAAAAGTGAAGGATATTTTTGACCCGAACTATGTTTTAAATCCGGGAGTAATGTGTTTTGATAAAAATTAAAGTATTTTAAGAGTATAATGCAAAAAATACATCTGTATTGATAACCAAGATGACTTTATCCGAAGATGAATATCAGCAAATGATTAAGCGTTGTCTAAGGTGTTCTATTTGTAAATGGATTCCTCAGGTTCAAATCAAAAGTAAAAAATACGCAGGAGCTTGTCCCTCCATAGATATGTATAACTTTCATCCATACAGCGGGGGAGGAAAAATAATTCTGGCCTTAGCGTTGGAAATGGGAAGAATTAAACCAACTGAGGAACTGCGAGATATTGTGTATAAATGTACCGAATGCGGAAACTGTGCAATTGCATGCAAGTTTCTGAACACGCTTGAGCCTCTCGAAATCATAGTGAAATTAAGAGAGAAATTGGTGGAATGTGGAATAGGGCCAATGCCAAAACAACAGAAATATATTGAATCTGTGCGTAATTTGAACAATCCATACAGCGAACCTCACGAAAATAGAGCAAATTGGATATCGAAAGATGTTAAAATAACTCCGAACGCAAGCACATTATATTTCGTGGGTTGTACATCTTCTTACCGAAGAAAGGAAATGGCTATTGCCGCTGCGAGAATAATGAATGCTGCAGATGTAGATTTTTCAATATTAGACGGAGATGAATATTGTTGTGGAAGTCCAGTTTTACGAGTAGGAGATGTACATACTTTCAACGAGATTCTAAACAAAAACATTGATGTTATTGAGTCTAAAAAAGTTAATACTGTTGTATTTAGTTGCGCAGGGTGTTACGACACATTTAAAGTCGATTACTCTTTACACAGAGACTATAATTTTGAAGTCCTTCACACGGTAGAGTATTTCGATAGGTTAATTGACGAGGGTAGATTAAAACTTACCAACGAAGTTCCTCTCACCGTAACTTACCACGATCCCTGCCATTTGGGGAGGAACGCTGAACGATACGAGGATTGGGAGGGCGACGAAGTAAAGTTGATGCCTTTAATTTCCATAAATCTCCCTCCGAAACCAAAAAGAACGGGGAAAAAAGGAGTTTATGACGCTCCTAGGAATATCTTGAGTAAAATACCCGGTTTAAAGTTTGTGGAAATGGAAAGAATTAAAGAATACGCGTATTGTTGCGGTGCGGGAGCTGGAGTAAAATCCGCTTTCCCAGAAATGGCTCTTAATACGGCAAAATCTCGCATAATAGAAGCGGAAGACTCAGGAGCTGACGCAATAGTGTCGGCTTGTCCATTTTGTTCTACGAATCTACAAGAGGCAATACAAGCAAAAGGTTCAAAATTAAAATATTACGACATTAGTGAATTGATACTAATGGCGCTAAATTTATCATCTGAGACAGAAACAACGAGAGGATGATTAAAGGTGCTAGAAAAAAGTGTGTTAAAAGAGTTTCAGGCAGTGGTGGGGGAACATAATGTAAACGATGGAGAAATAATTACTAATGCGTACGCATATAATTGGTGTGTTGAAATTACCAACTATATGGAAGATAAAGAGCCTATCCCGTTTTCTCCAATACCAAAAGCAGTTATACTTCCCTCTTCAACAGAAGAAGTGGTAAACATAGTGAAATTGTGTAATAAATACCAAATAAAGTTTAAAGCTCAATCTACCGGCCTTGGTCCTTGGAATCAACCATCCACCGAAAATTCGATAATTGTCGATCTTCGCAGAATGAATAAAATCGTGAAAATCGACGAAAATAATTTGTATTGCGTAGTGGAACCTTATATAACTGGAGCCCAATTGCAGTCGGAATTAATGAAATATGATTTAAATTGCCACATGCCCGGTGCTGGACCAATGACGAGTCCTCTAGCTAGTGCAACATCAATGAATGGTCCTGGATTCACATCTCCCTCAACTGGTCATAGTTCCAGAAATGTTTTAGCCGTTGAATGGGTGTTACCTGATGGAAAACTACTTCAGCTTGGTTCATTGGGTATTAAAGGTAATTCAGATTGGTTCTCTGGCGACGGTCCCGGATTTAGTTTGCGAGGAATCATGAGAGGATGGGCGGGAGCGAAATCTGGGCTAGGAATATTTACAAAAGTAGCCCTTAAGTTATTTCCTTATCCGTGTAGTACTAAATTTGAATTAAGTGGAAATTCTCCAAAATATCGTTTTGAAGTACCTGATTTCATTCGAGCGTATATCATCGATTGTGGCTCTTATAAAGGCGTCGAAAGAGCTATTTTGAGGATAGAAAGAGAAGAGATGTCCTTCTTATGCAGTCATTTATCAGGTTACGGTATAAGCGCGGTTCTCTCCTATTCCATTGAAGAGCTTTTAGAAAAATTCTCAATTGCCAGCTTAAAGGTTCCAGTTCTTGTTGTAATAGCGGCGCGCACAAAAGGTGAGTTTGAGTATAAAAAAAAAGCGATGAAATTAGTTTTAGAGGAATTAAATCTCGAAGATATTGTAGGTTCTAAATTTCAAATTGATCCTTTGTTTTACGCAGAAGTGTTAAGGGCTAATTTAGGCTTACACGGATTTATTGCAACTGGAAGTTTCCAAAGCGTTAAAGGGTGTTGCGATACGGTTGGATTGTGCCTTACCAGCACAGAAAAGAGCATACCTTTAAAAAAGAAGTACATAAAAAAGGGGGTAATTGGTAATGACTTCGGGGAGGGAGTTTGGGTAAACTCCTACGAGTCTGGGCATTATTTTCACATGGAATCTCTCACAATGTACGATCAAACCGACGATACAAGCGTTGAAGGGATGGGGGAATTTATGCAGGAAAACAATCAGTTTGACTTGGTAAAACATCTTGGTGCTCCCTTTTTCGTCGAAGGTGATCGTATGCACGAATTATTCGGACCTGATATGATGAATTACCATGTTTGGTTGAGAAAAATCAAACAAGCGTTTGATCCCAACGATATATCAGATTCGGGGTACTATATTTCCCCCAAAGGAGGAGATTCATAATTATGAGTGAAGGATCATTGACCACTAAAGGAATTAGTGAGAACTTAATTAGCTCTAAACCTCGTGGTTTTGCGGCGTTAATTGAAAAAATCATGTCAAACCTCAACGATAATTCGAAATTTAAAGAAAATTACAAAAAGGAAAAGTTAATCTATGTAATTAACGCTTCTAATTTGAACCACGCGGGGTTAGTGATTATAGAAAATGGTACGATAACTGTGAAGAGCATCCCTAACAAACCTAAAACTAATTTGAGCAAAAAAAAGCTTAAATGGGATGGGCTTATTTCGATGGACTCTCAAATCTTTTTAGGGTTGGCCATGGACAAAATTTCCGTAATAGGAATTGGCGTTCGATGGCTAACTGGGAAGGTAAAGATGAAGGGTCTTTTTAAGTTGTTGAAATTACTAAAAATATTTGAAATGTTAAAAGAGTAAAAATAAAAAAAAGCGAGATGTAAGGTGCTATGACTTCAAAAATTAAAGAAGCTTGGACAGGTCCAGGCAAAAAAGATGAGGTAATAACCGAATTTGAACCTAAATTCGATGCTTTACACATTGACATGAATAGGAGAGGAAACACAGAGTGGTGGTATTTCGACGCTCGACTTGACAATGGATATGTTGTGGTTGCGTTCTTTCGCGCTAAACACGAGCGAACGGGAAAAACGGGAGTAGAAATAACAATATACACGCCAGATGGAGAAAAAATACAGAATGTTTACGATTACTCTCGTACAGACTTAAAAGTTTCTCGGGAAAATGCTAATGTGCAAGTCGGAAGCAATTACATAAAAGTCGATAATGCAAATCCTAAGTTACCTAATTACGAGATCTTCATAGACGAGGGAAAATACGGAATACACCTAAAGTACACACCTAAAGTTCAAGCGTGGATGCCTGGAAGGGGAAAAATTGAGTTTGGCAAAATGGAGCATTTTGGTTGGTGCGTGGCGATTCCTCGAGCAAAAGTAGAAGGTACAATTAAAGTAAACGGCGAGACGATTACTGTAAATGGGGAGGGGTACCACGATCACAATTGGGTCACGGTTAATTTAATGAAAATCGTTGATTATTGGCATTGGGGCAGGATTTTCTCGGAAAATTTTACGATGCTCTATGCCTATATTAAATGTAATAAAAAAATGGATGACTACGCAATTAAGGTACTCATGTTGGCAAAAGGGGAATCTGTGTTTTTAAGCACAGGGGAATATGAATTAATTGAGAAAAATCACATCTTTAACGGAGACGCAAATAACGAATACCCTAAAATATTAGAATTCGTCATTTCAGATAATAAAAAAATAATTCTTGAAGTTCAAGATATTATCGACGCAGATAACCTGTTATTGGAATTAAATCCGATTGTACGCTTTTTGGCCAAAAATGTTTTGGGACTTAAACCAGGGTATTTCAGGTTAAATTCGAAGTTCGATTTGGATATCGCATATAACGGGAATAAATTCAAAGAACAAGGAAACACTCTTCACGAAATGGTGATTGTAAGACAAGTAAAAAAGTAAGAACTCATTCGCTTTTCTTCCCTTTTTTATCTTCTAAGGCTTCTCTTTCGAACAACCTTCGCTTCAATTTGACAACATCAGTATCTTCGTCGAAATCCACAAGGTCGATATTGGCAAGTTCGTGTATCGCTCGAAGAACCATAACTCCTGAAATTCCTGTTGTCATCTTAATATCATCTCTTGTCATTTGTTCTCGTTCACCGTGAAGGGAAAGCAAAATTCTATAATGAGGCTGACCTTGCCATATTTCGTCGATTAATACTGCATATATTGATAACAATGCTTTAATTCTCTCGAAATTAAACTCTGATTCCTCTGCTTGCTCAGCAACTTTTGCAATTTTTGTGAGTTCAACTTTTAAACTCTCGTATTCTTTTAGTAATCGCTGTTGTTCCTCAGTTAAGGAACCAATTCTTTGATCCCTTTCGGCTTTTTCTTGTTCTAGCTTTTTAGTAGCTTCTTCGAGGGCTTTTTTATCTTCTTCTAATTGCTTTTTTTCAGCTTCTAACTTATTTTTATCATTTTCGAGTGATTTTGTGTCATTGCTTAATTTTTCTTTTTCTTGTTCTAATTTGTTCAGTTCGCTTTTTGCGGTATTTAGGGCTTCGATAATTTTTTGTACCGCATCGATGGTGTCGTCTATTACCTTTATAGTATTTTTCTCTTCAGTCATGGAACTCAAGGTATTTAAGCTATCGTAGGAATTTAAATTTTACCGTTAATGTTAGATCCTAAGAATGAGTAGAATCTCAAAAGAAGACAAGTTATTAATTTTGGTAATTGCGTTAATCTTTTCACTTACATATTTGTATGTAACAAAAAACGAGAGCTATTATAAATACGAAAGAGTGCAATGCGAATCGAGTGGAGCAACATTATACGCTAATTTGTATTTTCCTTCACATTCTCTTTCATTTCAAACAAAGGTCCCGCTAATAATTTATTGTCATGGAATCGGTTCTCAAAGAGATTTTGATCTAAGAGTGCCATTGGAGTTTACTAAACGAGGATTTTTCGTTGCCGCGCTAGACTATCAAGGACATGGAGAGAGTGGAGGGAATATTTATAATTTTAATGAGAACACGGGAAAGCTTGCTCTTGCTGAAGATTGTTCGAACCTATTGGATAAGCTTGAAACATTACCATTCTTTTCCTTTGTGAACAGGAGCCAGATAGGATTGATAGGTCATTCGCTTGGGGGAATGGTAATAATGTTAAATCAAGCGTTCGACAATAGATTCAAAGTTTCGGTAGCCTGGGCTCCGTTAGTAGACCCCAGCGAGGTGGGAATGTTTCTCGAGGAACGATTCGTGCCTTTTTACCCAATAAATGTAATAAACTCCACAAATACTAAAAATCTACTAATAATTATGGATACCGATGACAGGGCGCTTGATTACAGAACACAAGCTTTGAAAGCCTATGAACTCACAAACTGCAGTCTGTACTTATTAAGCGAACCTTTAATAGGCGGTGGCCATCAACTTTTCTCAAATCAGGTGATAGTGAAGTCGATTAACTGGTTTGAATCTCATTTTTTTGGCTCAACATTAGTAAATGGTCCCATTACCATTACTTTCCTTTACGATTACGCAAGTATTTTTTTGACCATGATACTACTCTTTTTATTAGTCCTTTCCTCTGTATCCTATTCGGCGCGGGTTTTTAGTATTGAACCTAAATTAAATCTATCAAAAATAGGATATGAAGTTAATATTAGAAAATCTAAGATTATAAAACAAGTAATTAAAATCGCGTTTTATTCCGTCCTTTTTGTGCTTAATTGGGAACTCTATACTACATTTTTTGGGATTATAGGAATATTTTACGCCTCGCTTGCTATTACCTTTATTTACCTTCTTATCTATCTACTTAATCATATAAAACGCATATTAACGGATGGTATTAAATTTGACTATAGGAGTCTCCTCGATGTGAGAGCTTTATTTTTCCTAATCGTTTACGATGTGTACTTTATAATTATATCCTACGTGTTCCCCACTGTAAACACTTACGAGTTTATCGAAGTTTTAGTTCCAATCTTAATAGTAATAACAATTATCTTTACGATTTTAACGGTTACTTATGGCGTACTTATCTATATATACAAGTATAAACAAATTAGGGAAGACCTTAGAACCTTCAACTTAAAATCTTATTTAAAAGATAAACGCCAATATAAAGTATTAGCTTTTGCAACATTAAGCGCGTTTTATTTCATTTTCGTATATCTTACTTTCTCATTTTTTTACCCGTTTGCGTTTATGTGGCCATCAAATTTTGTAGATTACGTTTTAACAGTTATAGTCTTTCCGATCTATTTTTCCTTAGAAATTCTTTATAGAAAAGTAATTTACCCTAAATTAACATTTGTCAAATCTGAAAGGAAAAAATCGTTAATTATAATCATATTAGCGATTTACGTTCAAATTAATCTTGTCGCTCTAACCTGGTCGTGGGCGTTTTTTCCTTCAATGTTGTTTATGTATGCGGTTTTTCTGATCGTCGTAATTCTAAATACGATAGTGTTTCAACACACGAGATCGTTTGGTTCAGTTGCCATAAGTTCTTTTGAAATTATTCAACTCTTCTTTTCGGCGGTACTATCAAATGCTCTTGGAATTGGTGCTGTATTACATATTTTTGTACAGTTATAAGAGCTTTTTTTAAAATGTTATTCTGTAGCCCACATGCTAGCTAAATGAATTATCACTTCAGACGCTTTTTGCAAGGCTGTAATCGGTATATATTCCTTCCTCGAGTGAAATAACAACCCTCCAGTGAATAAGTTAGGTGTAGGGATGCCTTTCTCGCTTAATCGAGATCCATCAGTACCACCCCTGATGTGGTGCATTTTAACTTCTAAATCCGCTTTTTCGATTGCTTTCTGTGCGTATTTTAATACTTTTTTGTACTGTTCAAAATAATTTATCATGTTTTCGTATTGGTGCTCAAAATCAATCTCAATTTCGACTCCAGGATAGCGAAGTTTAAATAGGTCTGCTAAATCTCTTAAATACTTCATTCGCTTCTGGTTATTATCTATCTTAAAATCGCGTATTAACATGTACGCAATTAGCTCTTCGTGGTGAGTTTCAATCTTAGTGACATAATAATATCCCTCTCTGTCCTCAGTGTATTCCGGAGATTCTTGCTCGGGTAGTTGACTCAAAAAGCGATAGGCTATGTTAATCTCGTTAATCATCTTCCCTTTAGCGTAACCCGGATGGACACTCAATCCTTTAAACCTTAACCTCGCTTTCCATGCGTCGAAACATTCGTATTCAAATTCTCCTAATTCCCCTCCATCGACGGTATAACAGTATTTGGGAAGATTTTCCAAGTCAATTTTTTCAGTACCTTTACCTGTTTCCTCGTCTGGGGTGAAACATACTGTTATTGGTCCGTGAATAAGCTCTGGATAGACTTTCCACGTTTCGCAGGCTGCCATAATCTCTGCAATCCCTGCTTTATCATCAGCACCAAGCAGCGTATCTCCACTGGCTGTAATAATGTCTAATCCAAGATAATTTTCTAGTTCAGGTGAATTTTCGGGGGTTAATGTAAGATCTTTATCTAACTCGAAATTAATAACACCTCCATTGTAACCTTTATGTATTACTGGTTTAACATTTTGACCCGAAACTGCACCTGAAGTATCTAAATGAGCAATAAATCCAATAGTAGTTGAATATTCGTATCCTCTACTGGCTGGTAACTTACCATAAACATATCCGTATATATCATGGACAATATCAGCAAAACCCAACTCCTTCATTTCGTTAACTAAAATTTTACCGAGATCAAATTGTCTTTCAGTAGACGGGAATTTATTTGAATTTTCTTCAGAAGTAGTCCAAACTTTTACATATCTTAGAAATCGTTGTAATGCTGACTCCCGTAAGAAAATTTTTATTTCTTCCGTTAACATAATTATTCTATAATTTTGGATAATTAATATAGATGGTACAAAATTGCTATGAATTAATTTCCTATAAAGTTTGAATCTCGTTTTTCTTGAAAGGACTTTACCCCTTCCCAGAAATCCCTGGACGCCATGTTTTTACAATAAAGCCGAAACTCGTGTTTGATGGAAGCTTTATAGTCATTATGAATCGAGTAGTGTAGCATTTGTTTGTTGTATCCGAAACACTTAGTTGGGAGGTTTGCAATGTATTCTATGAATGTGTTAGAGTTTTCTGGAAGATTCTCGTTCTCGTAAACCCTTTTTACCAAACCTATACTTAGCGCTTCAGATGCACTTAGATGTTTTCTGGTTTGTATAATTTCAATTGCTCTCCCGAGTCCTACTATCCTGGGGAAGTAACCAAGTTGCTCCACAAAGAACAGCTATAGCTCTTTTAATTCTACGATCTTCGATAGTCATAGTATCCGAAGCAATTCTGAAATCACAAGCTAAAGCCAGATCAAATCCTACACCGAAACAAAATCCATGAATATGTGCGATTACAGGTTTTGGTATTGTAGTTATCATTTGAAGCATTTTTTGATGTGGCATTTGCAACCCATCCTCCAATGGAGTAAACTTAAATCCCCTCAGGTCTCATCCTATCTAAATCATCTCCAGAACAGAACCCATCACCATTCCCTTCAATGACAATAGCTCTAATTTTTTTCTCTTTTTTGATGGATTCAAGAAGAGTATTTATCTCCATAATCATAGGATAGGTTAGAGCATTCAACTTTTCTGGTCTGTTTAATTTGATTAGTGCTGATTTCCCTTCGTTGACGAATTCGATATATTTAAAACATTCTTTTTTCAATAGGGTTCATACTCTCTTGTTATTTGGGAGTATCTCTTGAAATGATTCCTCCTTAATTAGTTTAAAATATTAGAAATCTGGAGGTACAGAAGCTTTGCTAAAAAAAGAACAATTAAAAAGGTTACCAAAAATCAAACCTTTCGTCTAATTTTAATCCAAAAACTATCAAATAAGGAATTAACAAATCCCAAACGCTAGTTTCTTCGTTAATTATTATTACTCCGAGTACAACAGCAGTCCAACCTGAAATATTAGGTAAACCGATGAATTGTAAGGAAATATCAGATAAAGAATTTGCAAATAAGTAATAAACAATAACTAATGAATCCAACTATTATAATTATTCGCAGAAGTACGCCAATTGCTTCCGTCGTAACAAAATTTTTGGATTTTTAATTTTTTGGTTTCCTTTAAATTCATTATCTGATTTATATAACTTTAAAAGGAGCATTGGGATTACCAACAAAGGAATCGTAGCATAAAATTTCATCACTGGACCAATTAGAGAAAATGGAACAAACGGGAACAAGGTAATAATTATTTATCTTCTTTTATAGATGATTTTAATATGTGTAATGTCTATTTGTAAAAAAAAAAAATTTAATGATAAAAAAAATTAAGGATTTGTATAAATTCTAATGTAATCCACATATCCATAAGGGCTATCAATGCAAGCTCCAAAATAAACTATAACAAAATCCACAACTTTTTGAGAATTAAGATTATATATGTTTAGTGTATATTCCGGAACAATCATACAATCAGTATGAGATCCATCAGTATAATATACATAAATGTTAATATCGACTAGGTTAAATATATTTCCCCAACCATAGAATCCTATTTTATCTGCATGAACATTATCAAATCCAAAAAAAATTCTAGCTGTTTGTATATATGTTAACTTAAAAACTAAAAAATCGTAGGGATCACCAGCACCATAATAATAAGTATCACCAATCCATCCTGAGCCAACTTCCTCCCCTCTTATTACCGTATAATTATTCGCGACGATCCATTCTCCAGGTAATGACATAGGTTTGAATCCATATGCACTTATTGTAATTAAAAACAAAATAAAAGTACATGTCAAAGTTGAAAATATTAAATTGGATTTTTTCATACTTCCACCTTTAGTAAATTTTTAATTAATAATAATTAGATTTTAGTTGTGAATAGGTTATTTTTTTATATATTTAAAGAATGCAGGGAATCAATCAACTAGTAGATCAAATCCATATATTTAATTGAAAATCATATCATTCTAGAATTCTTTCCATCATATCAATTGTTTCAGTTAATTTTATACTCAAGTCAATTCCCTTTTCAGTTAATTCAATTGAGATGGGATTTCGAGAATTTTTTTTTTCTTTTAGTAAGATTAAACTGAGTTCTCGCAATAGATTGATTCGCCTTTCAAGAGTTTTTTTACTCAATTTTGTAATTTTTTCTAATTTGTACTTAGATTCTATTGAATTATGATTTTGAAGAAGTTTAATTGAGTTTTCTTGAGTTGAGTTCTTGAGTTCTTTCCTTTCTTGAGTTCTTTCCTTGAGTTTTCTTCTCAAGGATATCTATGATCCTATCTGGCATATGGATTTAATTATTTATTTGAAATCTTTGGTTTTCTACTAATCTCGATAAATTTATTATATTATTTAAAATTAACCGCGAAATTCGCAGGAATAAACAGCGATAATTATGGATTTTTATATATTTAGAGAAAAAATTATTTTAAAAAAAATGAAGTATAGTTTTGGCAATTTTGGTAGAGATTTAGCCAAGTTCGACTCATCTTCACAAAGTAAGATCTTAATTGATTTTTATAATAGCTATTGATTTAGTCTATTTACTATATTAGACTTATTTTTATAAAGTGATAAGAAATGTTTTACCAAATATAAAACCTTTCGTCTAATTTTAAGCCAAAGACAATCAAATAGGGGATTAATAAATCCCATATACTTTGAATTGGATTGATAATAATTATCATAATTAGCCATAATTCTAATCCTTCCGCTCCAAAAAAAAATAAATAAACGATAGTATTCAGAATTACCATTACTACTGTTCTTAAAGCTACACCTATAATTCCGCTTATTAGGTAATTTCTTGGTTTTTTTAACTTTTTACTAGCTAATCCTTCTTTTCCCCGCCGTTTATACAACTTTAATAATACAATTGGTACTATAATTAAAGGTACTGTGGCACAAAATTTCATCAATGGTCCAATTACTGGAATTGACATATCAAAGGGAATAAGCCCAATAAATCCAATAACGCAGCATAATAATCCCGCTAATGGTCCAAATATTAAAAAACATGACATCCACACAATAGAAACTGGATCAAAAAATGCAATTCCTTGCGGAACTCGTGGTAATATTGGAGAAAGAAACGATAACACTATTGATAACGCTCCAAATATAGCCGCTCCAGCAATTTGTAAGATCAGATTCGATTCCTTAGATCTTACGGTTTTTTTTTCCTCTAAATCGCCTAGATCTATGATTTCTGGATCACTTTTCTCTAATCCCGACATAATTTATAATAGGTCTTATTAATAATTTTTAAGTTTAGAAGATCATAGAAATATTTAAAGGTTTTGGGTAAGAAGGATCTTTGAACACCGAATTATTTGAGGCTAAAAAATAGAGAATTATTATAATTTTTGATATAAAGTTAAATAATTTACTCCAAATTGGTTTGTTATTTAAATCTGTAGAGATAATACTTGTAATCTACTACAATTTCTGATATAAATCCTACTCAATTTTGGAGTAAGTTTTCTATTTTAATAATTTTCTTTCTTTAGCATCTAATTCAAGCCAATCTGATAATAGTTTAAGTTGTTTTCTTGAACTAGATGCGAGTAATTTTAGAAAAGGGTAAAAATCCTGAACAGCTTCTATTTCTGAAATATCGTAGAACTTAGACAATTTATCATATAGGCTTTTTTGAGCAGAATTAAGAGAGAAAAAGGAGGAACTGGAATACCTAGGAAACTTTACTCGTCTAAATCCTTTGGTTTTTTTCCCTCGCTTTATCGATAAAGCCACTCCTCCCGCAAAGAGATCGTAGAAGTACGGTAGGAGTGACCAATACATGTTTCTTCTGATACGTCCAAAAATTTCGTCAGCGTATGCTAAATTGTCTAGAGCGTCCTTTATATCGTGATTATCGTAGATAAAAGTAGGCAAATTCTCGTTAACCCACTTATACAAGAAATTGTAGTCAACATCAGCTTTGTTAGTAAGAGCTCGCGCTTCGGATAAGGTGTTTACATTTTGAAAGAGATTTCTTATTAAAGTGAAGATCTCTTCCGTGGTGTCTCTGCCTAATTGAGCTAGTAAATCGTCGTTTTCGCTAATCTCACTACTTTGACTTAATCCTTGTAGGTCGTTTATGACTCCTCTTAAATCGCCAGCGTTTTTCTCGATGACTTTCTGGAGGATTTTAGGGGAAATATTTTCTATCCCTTCTTTATTAAGAATTTTCTTTCCAATCTTCATTACCTCTTCTTCGCTTAAAGGAGACACTTCGTACCTCCTAACATTATTATAAAGCGATTGAAGATTAGTTTTATACTCGTTTGAGCACATTACAATTGGAAATTGCGTTTTGTGAATGAGATCGAGTATAGCGGGGATTGCTCCTCTATCTTTGGTTCCGTAAATGCCATCGACTTCGTCGATTAAAATGATTTTTTTTCGAGTAGCTTGAACAAAATCCATTATGCCTTTTGTCTTCGAAGACTCTTTTAGCATCCTTTCTAAGCTATCTCTAGTCCTTGTATCCGAAGCGTTTGTTTCGAGGATCTCCATATTCATATCGTTAGCTAATGCATAAATCATAGAGGTTTTTCCTATTCCAGGAGGTCCCTCAAGCAGAGCTGCTACTTTATTGGAAGGTAGTTCTTTTAACCGTTTTCTTTCTTTTTCCGAGGCGGTTCTGTTAAATCTTCTGATTTCTTTGTTTTCTTCGTTGATTTTTTCTCTCTCTTTGAAAAATAAAATAATAAAGTTCTTTAAATCCAGAGCCAAATCTACTTTTTGACTGCCAACTTTAGCTGTTGGCAAAGCCATTTCCTTTGTACTTTTTGGGCGATATTTTTCTACCCATGGAACTTGAGTCTTATTATTACCTGCTTTTGCATCAGAAATAGTTTCTTCACGCTTTTTTTATGTTTTCAGTTAATAAACAAATTTTAGATAATAACGCTGAGACTTGTATATCACTGTCTCTTGAATCCAATGATCTAAAGTCTGTTTCTGCTATGTAATTCGTTAGTTCAATTTTTAGGGGCGTTGAAAGCGAACTTTTATTTATTTCGTTCAAGAATTCCAATAGAAATTCACTTGTAGAAAATTTCATCTCAGAAATGATTTTCCGGTAAGATTCTCTTGCTTTTGTAAACTCCTTTTTTAGACAATGTTCTAAGATTGCTTCAAAATTAGTGCTTCTAAATTTAGACGCAACTTCATAGATTAATTCTACGCTAACATCTTGAGTTTTTATACTACATAATTGGAGGAAATCAATTGCTCTTGCTATTTTTCCTTCAGAAAGTTTGTATAAATAACTGATTACTTCGTTTTTAATGGTAAATCCTTCCTTTTCAGCAATCTTTAGGATTAATTCTTGGAAGGCGTTAAAATCAACTTGTGGGATTATGAAAACTTGACAGCGACTTAAAATAGGATCAATTATACCTGAAATTTTAGTGGTTATGAGGATCATGCGGCAATTAGATCCATAAATTTCCATTAATCTCCTAAATCCTTGTTGATTAGAACCTAACGATTCAAAGTTTTTTACAATAAGTATTTTAAAGGGAGCTCCACCCAGAGCTTTTAGCTCAATAAATGGTTTTACTCTTACTCTTAGAAAGGCAGGAGTTGTTATTTTTTTACCCGCCAAACTACCTATTTTCGACGTCGAGATGTAGGCGTCAGATCTAGCTAACTCCCTTTCGCGTTCTGTTAAAGGTACATTAGCATAAATGATTTTAAAATTTGCATCATAATATTTTCCCAAAAAAGTTTTAGCAAATAACTTCGCAATGGTAGTTTTTCCTATTCCTTTTGGTCCTGCGAATATTAGATGCGGATAATTCTGACTCTCTATTATTTTATTTAACCTGAGGATAGTTTGAGTTCTCCCGCAAACATCATCCAATGTATTAGGATAATATTTTATCCTCCAAATTGGAATCTCCTGGTTCGTCATATTTATATCCTTATTTATATTGATCTTAATAAGTCAGAGATTAGGCTACTAAGTTGAATTTCTTTATCGGAGCCTTGACTGATTCTATAATCCACTTCTCCTATTTCCGAATAAATATATGCTTCCATTGATTTCGAAAGCTTTAGATCAGGAAGTATTGAAACTATTTGTCGCAAGAAGTTTCTGCTATCAAAATGCTTAATAGAATGCAAGATATCTATTGCTAATTGAAGATCTCTCTCTTGTATCGCATTTTTTAGGTTAGTTATTATACTAAGTTCCACATAACCTGAGATCTTCAAAATTTCTGAAATTTCCAAATTTTCTATCAATTCTAATGCCACCGACATTTGAAACGAATTAATAGCTTTCCTTAAATCTCCTCCCGAGACAAAAAATAGAGTTTCGAAAAACTTATCCTCTGAATTTTTTGGAATGTTAATCTTTTCGCATTTAGCGATATATTTTAATTGATCGATTATTTTGTCCTTAGGTAAATTAACGAACCTAAATACTGCACATCTTGAGATAATTGGATCAATTATTCTGTTAATGTAGTTACATAATAAGATGAACTTTACATTGCTAGAAGATTTTTCTATGATTCTCCTAAGGGCTTGCTGTACTTGCGAGGGAATGTTATCCGCTTCGTCCAAAATCACGATTTTTATCGATCCGTCCAAAAACAGCGATTGATCTACGAATGATTTTAAAGATTTTCTCACATAATCCATTCTTACTGTATCTGATGCATTTAATTCTAAAAGAGATCTGTAATAGTTCTTTTCTCCAATTAAGTTTTTAGCAACGATCATAGCAGTACTCGTTTTTCCCGTGCCCGCTGGACCAGTAAATATCAAATGTGGCATATCTCCGCTCTCTACGAATCTTTTTAGATTATTGATCGCAATATTTTGGCTTACAATGTCCTGCCAATCTTTTGGTCTGTATTTTTCAACCCAAGGAATTTCGATGTTAGGAGTCATTTTCTTAATTCGTATTATTCATTAATCATATTAAATGAAAGGATATTGAGATAAAAGTGGTTTTTTCTTATTCTCATGGCTCAAAAGGTTAAAAAAGCGTAAAGGGTAAATAACAAGATAGTTAAATTTGGATTATTTTATCCTAATCACTAATATCTCCGTCTGTAAGGTCAAGTTCTAAAACTTCGAAAACCTTCTTAAAGTTCATTTGAGAATATAATTTAGCAGCTGCTTTAGCTTCTTCTCGAATATTAACTTTTACTTTTTCAACCTTGATCTTTTTTAGGTGTTCTAAAGCTTTCTTCAACATTAAATGTCCTATTCTTTTTCCGCGATAATCTTTTTGTAAATATAACTGCTTGATGTAACCTTCTGAACTTCCAAAAGGATCAATTCTAAGCTCCGCGACTATCATGCCAACTACTTGACTGCTATCTTCCTCGATAGCAATTAGTATTCCATGTCGTTGTAAAGGATCAAACAATCTCCTCCTAATTCCCCAATCAAATCTCTTTGGTTCAAAGTTTTGCCCTAACTCCTCCACTAAAGATTTTGTTAAATCTTTTAGCGATTCTATTGATTCGAGCGAAGCGATTTCAACTTTAATACTATTAGTCATTATCTCTCTGAATAATAATTACTTTTAATTTATCTAATAATCTATATTTAAAAAAATAAATCTTTGTAAACGCTTACTTACTGTATTAATTTTAATGTTTACTACCCTTTTAAAATATTCTTATTATTCCTTTGAGACTTTTCCTTAACTCTTATGGAGGTGACATCTCTGATAGCTAATTTTAAAAATAGAAAAACAAAAAACAATTTTAATAGCTGTGAAATTATCTCGCAGATACTCCATCCCAAGCCTTAACTTCCTCATCTACGGCCCCACAGCTTGGACAAGACTTAGGAACTTCCCAAGGTTCAAGTGCTGGATGTACTCTAGTATAATGACCACCACAGTTCTTGCAAACGAGATACTTTGCCCCACACCCCTCGCACATCTCAAGTGTACCCTTCTCAACAAATCTGAAGGTTCTACGCATCCACTCATCGTGTGCTACTCTAAAAACGGTTCCATTGCATACCGCGCATTTTTTTTCTGCCAAGACTTACACCTTTTAATATATTACAAATGAAATTTGTTTGAAATATATCTTATATAAAAGTAACCTTATTTAAAATAATCATAAACTAAATACCTTTTAAATTTTAATCTTTGAGAAAGGATTATAAATAGTTAAAGGAATACTTTTACAATTAAAATTTCTTGATTATCATACTACATTTTTAACTTTTTACGACCACTGCTTGTATGTCTTTCTGGATTGATATCTTCAAGTTCTTTTATCAATTGGTAAACTTTATCATCTTGGAGTGCTTCAGCAAATTTAATCAACATTTCTTGGTCACCTACAAATAATCCTTTTTTCTTCATTGGAGTCCCTTTTTCGTTTAGGGGATTAATTTCTAAAAATAACAACGCTGGTCGCGTTTTTGTCCCAGGAACTTTAACGACAAATACTCCAGGAATAGGTGTTTCCATTTTTTCCCATTCTTTACCATTTTTTAAATGTTCTTTTAACTGGGCTTGAATATCAGTCATTTATTTTCGAACTCTATTTTATTATGCTTTTTTTTTTCTTTTACATATTATATGTTATATGTTACATGTAATGTTACATATATATAGATTTCGGAAAAGAAATTATCTATCTTTTTTTAAATCATCCTAATCATGATACCCAATTTTATACCAATCGGAGCAGTGATTTAAAGTTCACTAATTTAATTTGTCGGTTTTCTTGGGGTCATTTCGTCTGAAACTTTATATAAGACCAAGGTGATATCCTTATATAAATCAATCATCAAATTACACAAGGAGATTATAATTAAGTTAATATCCGTGAATTTACCCGAGGATTATTTGAGAATACTCGAACATTTCGTGGCTCAAGGTAAGTTTCCCAATAGAAGTGAAGCAATAAGAATGGCAATAAGAGATTTAATAAAAACTGAATATCTCATCGAAGACTCTGTAAAAAATAACAAAAAGTTAAACGAATTAAATAATCAAGCGGGTAATGAATATCAAGAAAATGTAATATATTAAAGACAGGAATATAGATCAAGTTTATTTTATAACTTTTTTAATTTATTTCGTCGTTCTTTCCTTCGCCTTGCGATCTCCTCAAGGATACTCTTCCCTTTATCTTCTTTTCTTTCTGAGATCTTGGGTATTTTGACTCTTTTCTCGTCTTGAATCTGTAATTTTAGAGAGTTAATTTTGTTTTCGATATTACGGGTTAGCACTCCATCCACTTCTAATTCAAAAAAATGGAACAAAGCTTCATTCAAAAGCGAGATTGCTCTCATAATATTGTTATCTTTTATAGATATATGAGCATCGTCTATTGCCTTATAAGCGTTAACAAAATGGGAGTTTTCTTGTATGTGTTTAAAAGATATCGAAGTAACTAATGGAACTTCTGATTTCTCTTCTATTATTTTGATCATTGAATTGATTTCATCAAGTTCGTCAACCTTATTACTTCTTTCTAATTTTACTCTTTCCTTAGAAAGTGCAATTAATGCTTCATTGTATCGATAATCATCTATTAAAGTCTGTGCAATTTTAAGTTTCTCTTTATACCTCTTTTTTACTACTTGAGCACGTTTTTGCTTCTTTCTCTCTTTTCGTTCGGCTTTTTCTAGATCTACTTTTTTAAGATATTCTTGAAGTAATTTTTCTTCCTCTTTTCTTCTTCCTCTGATTTTTAGAATTTCCTTTTCTCGAATTTCTTCTTTTTCTAACATTGGGATAAGCTCCTCCGAAATTCTTTTAGTTTCGCTTTCCCATTCTAGCGATTCAAATATTTGTTTTGCTTGGTTAAATTTTTCTCTTGCTTGTTGAAACTCCTTGCGTATAACTAACAGCACTCCCTCTTCAATTGAGTAATAAGCTTTATTAGATATTTCAGTTTGAGCTTTCCGCTCTTTTTCAATTTCTTTTTTTTGTTTAAGTTTCTGTTCTTCTTCGATTTTCTTAATAGCTTGAATGCGTTTCAACTCGTCTTCAAGATATTTCTCGTACAACGACTGTTCTTCTTCTTTTTTTTTTAAAAGTGCCTGTTCTTTCTGGAACTCCTTCTCCTTCTCAATAACGAGTTCAATAGAGTCTTGAACAGTTAATACTCCTTCTTTCCATTCAATATTATCGAAAATTTCCTTGGCTTTTTGATAAAGCTCAATAACTTTTTGAAATTGATTGTTTGATAATTCTAAATTAGCTAGCTCAATTAAGTCAAACGCTCTTTCCTTTTGTTGTTGAACTTGTTGTTCTTTTTCAATTCTACGGGCTTTCTTTAGTTGCTTTTTCTTCTCTATTTCTTCCGCTTGTTTAATTGATTCCATAATGCGTTTTTCTTGCTCTTCCTTTTCAATTTCGAGTTGTTTTTCTCCTTCGATAATGTCTATTCTTAATTGGTTGTCCTTTTCGAGCTTAAATTTGTAGTGTTCAATCGTTTCATCCATGCTTTTTACATAATTTTGCCATTCCATTGCTTGAAATTTCTCTTTTGCCAAGGAGTAAATTCCAATGACTTTATTATATGGGCATTCTACAGGGATTTCGCCATTCTTAATTTGCTTTTCGTAATCTTTAACTATCTGTTCGGCTTCTTCGATCATTTCCATAATTTCTTGAGCTTTTTTATTTTTTTCTTCTTTAGATAATCTTTCTATTAACTCCTGTTTTGTAAGTTTCTCCGCTTCTAACCTTTTCTGTTCAGCTTCCCTCAACAGGTACTGTTTTCGTTGTTTATATTCTTTCTCTTTGGTCTGTTCATATTCCTTTTGTTTTCTTTCTTCTTCTGCAAGACTTTTTCGAATGTCACCTATTGTTTTTAAAGCGTTATTTATTTTTTCTAACTCAAAAGTGCTAGCTATACTTTCAAAAATACGACTAGCATTAGTATATATCGATTCAGCTTCGTCATAATTTCTATTTTCAAGAGCTGCGGATGCTTTCTCCATTAAAGTGTACCCTCGTTCTTTTAATTTGTTATCCTCTCGCCATCTTTTCCTGTTTTCCCGGATTTCTAAATCTTCTTCCAATTTTCTTTTGTAATACTCGATCGATTCTTGCATTCGCATAGTTTCTTCCCTCCAACCGATCCTCTCGAATTCAGATTTTACTTCGTTGTAAACTTCAATTATTTCTTCATACGGATTTGCCTCCACTTTTAATATATCTTCCTCTATAGCAGTTTCATATTTTTTGGCTTTTGCGTCAACCTCCTTTAATCTTTGTAATAGCTCGTTCGCAAGGTTCAACTTCTCTTTCCTATCTCTTTCTTCTTTAAGCTCGATCATCTTTTTACTTAAAATGTCTTCAGTTAAATCAGAAAATGTATGTGAATCAAGATCCTGAATTACTCCACCAGCTCGTAAAGTTCGTAATTTTTCATCTTTAATTTTCTTATCATCATAAAGTTTTCTAGTATTCTCCAACTTTTTTGCTTCCTCTTCCCATCCAGCTTTCTCAAAGATTTTTATAGCTTGTGAGTATATTTCGATCGCTCTTGGGTAAGGACTTATATCGTCGTAGGTTCCTTCTCTAAGATTTGTCTCGTACTCGTTGACTAGTGATTCGGCTTTCTCAACTAAATTTAAAGCGCTTTCGAATGTTTTTTCCGTTTCTTTTCGTCGTAGCATTAATTCCTCTAATTTTTGAATCTTTTTAGTATCGTCAGTTTTATGAACTTTTAGCATTTCGCTAATTTCTTGCTCTCGTTTTGCTTTGCTTACCTCAATATCGGCTAATCTTTTTACATTTTCTTTCTTTTCTTCGAGTAAACTTATTTGGTTTCGAAACTCCAAAGATTGTGTTACCCAACCTTTCTTATTCATAAGTTTTATTACATTTTCGTAAATGTGGATCGCTTCGTCGACTTTTTCGATATTCGTGTGAATTTTACCCTCTTTTATTTTTCTTTTTAAAATACTATCGAAATCTCTTACTAGTTTCTCGGCAGAATCAATCAATTCTAAAATTTGTTGGTTAAAATCTTCTTCTTCTTTTGATAATTTGTCTTTGGTTGGTTTAAGAGAGGTCTTAATTTGCCTTATGTTTCCTAGCTTAAGAGACTCTTCAAACTCTTTTTGCTTTTGAACTTTCTGTCTTTCAATATCCCGTAATTTCTTGTCATTCTCCAACTTTTTTTCATAGATTTCGATTTGATTTGAGTAAATTCTTGCTTGATCCATCCACTTTTTTTCAATTAATAACTTCTTGCATTCCTTGTATATTTGAATTATTTCTTCATAAGGGCAATCTTCTTCGAATTTGCCTTGTCTTAATGCAAATTCGTATTTTTTAGCCATCGATTCGGCCTTATTAACCAAATTTGCAATTTTCGCTTTTAACAAGTCCTCTTCTGTAGGAACTTTTTCGGCTTTCTCTTCTTCTTTAGGAATACCCTCAGTTTCTACTTTTTTTAGAGATTCTTCGAATTCTCTTTGTTTATTAGCTTTTTCCTCTTCGATTTTTCTTAATTTCTTATCTTTTTCCATTTTCTCTTTATAAATTTGCACCTGCTTCGCATAAACTGCAGCTTGCTTAACCCAATCTTGGTCTTTCAGGATAGTTTGGCATTTCTGGTAAATTTCTATTACTTCTGGATAAGCACATTGCTCAACTAACTTCCCTTCTTTGATTGCTTGTTTCATAGAAAGTTCATATTCTCTCGCGATATTTTCTGCTTTATCAACTAGTTTAGCAATATAATTCTCTAATTCTTTTTCTTCGAGCTCTTTATGAACCCTATCTGATGCCTTAATTAATTTAATAGTTTCTTCTGGTTTAGTCTGTTCGTAGATTTTAATAGAAACTGTTGTCTCTTGAGCCTTCTTCTCGTGAAGTTCGCTCAATTTTTCATATTTATTCAGTTTATCGTTGCAAAGTTCAATCTGCTTTGAATAAATTTCCACTTTATCGAGCCAACCTTTATTTAACAGCAATTCTCGTACTTCTTCGTAAATTTCTATCATTTTTAAATAAGGAGGATTTTGGGCTATTTCTCCCTCTTTAAAGGATTTTTTCATGTCGACATCGAATTCCCTATCCAAACGCTCAGCTTCATCCACCAATTTGGCTATTTGGAGTTGAAAACTTTCTTCAGAAAGCTTTAAAGCTTCGAATTGCTTAACTTTCTCAGGTAATTCTTCTCTTTTTCCCCCAACATCCTCATCCGTCGTTGTTAGAGGAATTGTAGTAAGATATTCAGATTTTTGCTCATAACATTGGTCGATTAGGTGATTAACCCTCTCGATCTCTTCAGTGAGATGTTGTGATTTGTAAAAATTTAAAGCTTTGTCGTATTCTTCAATAGCTAAATCAAAATCGTGATTCACTTGAAACTCATTTGCTTTAAATAGTAATTCTTCTGCATCAATATCAATTTCTTTCTCATGATTATTTGATTCATTCACAATATTCTCATCCTCAAGATATTACTAGCTATCAAATAACTTATTGTAATTTACAGGTAAATTGATTCTGGAGAATCTAATTATGAACTTGATGTAACATTCAACAGTGACATAGATGTTATGTATAAAACCAGTAAAAAATCTTTTCATTTATCAATTCTCTCAAGTGTTTGATTGTTTTAAATTTATCTATTGGATATTAAATACATTTGAATTTAAACATACCATCCTACTTCGATTTTAAACCTATGAATATAATAATTTCGACTAGATTTTATACCAAATATTATAAAATAATTACCTATCTTTTTCAAAACACTTAAAGTGTTTTCGATTTTAATTGTATTCTGCGTTTCTTAGAAACTTATTCAGATACTCGTCACAAATAATTTCCCCCTCTCCAGTTAAACTCCATCCAAGTTTTGCATTCTCAACATATCCAAGGTTTCCTATATCAATTAATATTTTTTCTATCTCCTGAACTGTTTTATTAATACCAAAATCACTTTTCAAACTCGTCACTACTTCGGATGGTTTAACAGAATGCCCCAACTCATCTTCCATGACTCCTATTGCTGCTATTACTTGGTGTTGCACCTCAATATCTTTGCTCATTTCTGAAGAAAGCTCTGAAAGAAGCCAAGGATTTTTCTTCAACATTTGTTTGATTCTCGGTTGATCGCCTGATTTGAAGATGGCATCGAATTCTTCCCTAATTTTCTTCTTTTTACCCATTGTTTCAGTTATTAAGTGTAAGCTTAAGCTTATTAAGTGTAATAAGATTATTAAGCTTAACATAAAGTTTTCAAATCTAATTAAAATTTTGTCAGATTATAAATGAGCGAAGATCGAGAAGAAAGATACAAAAAAATGGTTGAGGAACAACGCAAAAAGATAGAACGAAGGATAAAGGAAGAATTACCTGACGGAAAACCTCCTGAAAGGTACCGATATATTCAATCGAGTAGTCGGAGAGGAATTAGAAAGGTTTTTCCTTACATTTTAATCATTGCTGCTCTGATTGCAGTGATCTCAATCTTTTGGATTTGGCCTGCGTGGTTTGGGTCTGTTAGCTTGCAGCAACAGTTATACAACTCAAAAGCGGGAGGTGTAGATTACTTCGATTTTCTTTTTTTAGATTTTTGGTCTAACGGAGTATTCTTTAATAAGACTGCTCTAATTGGGGCAATAATCGGGTGCGTAATAATGTCGATTCCTCCAGATAGAGTACTATTGACAATAGTTGGTACGCGGCTTAGGTTTGGAAAACCCTCTAGGATTAAATCCGCCTTATTTTGGTGGACCGCAGGATTTTGTCTTTTCTACTTATTTGGTCAACTAATTGATGCAGACAACCAATTTTCCTGGACGATTTACTTGATCCAAAATGGTTCAATTAGCATAGATGTGACGACTTTGATTCCCGATGCTTTTAATGTATTATTCAATAGATACAACATGGATATTGTTACGATATTCGTCTACACCAATCTTGTATTACCGATTGTAGGATTTATTTTTGGAGTAATTATTTTTAGAATCATCCTGAAGTTAATTCAAAATCTTTATGTCCAAAGAAATGATTTTAACCTACTCTCGTATTTCTTCATTCTTATCAGTATGTTCTTTGGAATTGGAATATTTTCCCTTCCAACATTAGCTTTAGATGGTGTGCAATTAATTCAAATCTGGGCTGTATTTTTTGGATTTTTTGGATTTTTGATTTTAGGTATCGTGATTTTACTTTATGGAAAAGCAAAAATCTCCGATAATCCAAATAATTACATCATTTTCGACGCTCAGAGGAAAAAGGTTATGATTATGGGAATAGGAGTGCTAATCATAGTTTTAGTTCCTCTTTTTATTAGTGCTGGACCATATGTACTTCTTGGAGATGCGTCCGTATGGACGGAACAAGTTTGGAATAAAAAAATTCAAAGGCAAATTGCATGGACTAGAACCTGTGCAGGGCTTTCAATGTTTGAAGAAAAGCCCATAACCGATTTCTCCGAGTCTTCACAAACACCAGATCAGCAAATGGTAAGTCAGGTTCGCCAGTACGATCAGGATTTCGCTGTTCAATACCTTGCAGCTTCAATAGGGTCCACTTACGAGGGATTGGCAGATTCTGATATCGTTTATATCAATAATCGTGAATATTGGGTCGCTCCAAAAACCGTGAGATTCTCGCAAATACAGGGGGATGCGGTTCAAACTAATACGGAACTATACGATCATGTTGAAGGATTCTTAGCCATGGATACCTTTACTGGAGATCTAGTAAATGTAGGAACAGCTTTTAACATTTCTGAAAATTACCCTATATTTTTTGGCGAAAGCGAGAGTCAAAAGTATATACAAACAACGTATACAGATTCTGAAGAAGATTTATACGGTAGTCTAAGTGGTGCTGTAGGAGCTTACGACTCCGATATTTTATTAGGCACAGAATGGGCTAAAGGCATCCCAAACAATGTGTATCGATACGAGGGAGATCCCGACGGTTCTTTGATTGGTTTAGAAGCCTTCTGGAAAACAGTAAACCTAGGCTTATTTGCATATTCCAGTTCTCCCGAAGCGCAAAATTATTTAATTAATAGGAACATTAAAACGAGGGTCGAAGCGATTTTACTTCCCGGACTGGAAATAGATAACGATCCCTACCTTGTATTTGATATATCGAAAGGTAAAATGTACTATGTTGTCTCCATCTTTACTTACATAAATGTTGGTGCATATTCGAATTCTCGCATTTTAAGATTTTTAGGGGTATGTTTAATTGATCTATTAAACGGGGATTTAGAATTTTACAAGAATCCTGCGCTTTCCAGCATTGGGGATCCAACGGCTCCACTATGGAGCATCTATTTTACTAAATACAATTGGAAAACAGCTCCAAGCTGGTTAAGAGCACAATTACGATATCCAGAAACTTTATTTGAACTTCAGCTTGCTGCAAGCTACATTTACCATGTTCAAGATCCAACGACTTGGAAGAGAGCAGATGATTTTCAGGAACGACCCGCCGAGGGAGATTTATTCTACATAGAATCTGATTTAGGAGAAGGTATCGAATATGTGGGAATCGATTTAGTTGAATATGTCGGTCAAGAAGCGAAATTATTGGCAGGGATGTATGTCGTAAGGCATGGATCCCATTTTGGTCAGGTTATCTTCTATTACACTCGAGGTTCGAATGTGAATTTGATTGGACCAAATACTGCGAGAGACACCTATCAATCTGAAGCGACGCAAGATTTCTCGTTAATTGCAAACGCGAGAAATGGAAATACTCTACTTTACCCAATTGGAGGATCAGTATATTATTACATACCAACCTACAGTCGAGCGGGAGACCTTCAAGAGTTAAAGTTGGCAGGATTCGTTGAAGCGTTTACGCGTGAGGTAGGGTATGGTTCGAATGCGATTGAAGCATATGAAAACTTAGATATACAGGGAGGAGCCCCTTATATCGAAAAGCAATTGACTTATTCTTTGGAAATGGAATCCTCAATGGATTTTCCAAACGATTTAGCGAGTTTTGAAATAATTCTAAAAAACGACAACACTAACTATAATTCAAATCCGTTAAATATCCAAGTTGTATTGTCCGTTTACTCTGCTGCTCCCGTTGATGTCGATCTAATTGTACCTTCTAAATACGAGCCTCTTTCTAAGTCTACTGTTTCATTCGATGGATATAATGGATACAACTTTACAGTCGTAAATACCAACTTATATTTTGGTGAAGGATTAACTCTTACAGGCTTCGTTGAACCTAATACCGCTGATGTGATTCTAAGATATAAATGGTATGTAATTGTCGATGGAGAAATTTTCAACACTCCCACCGAAATGACAATCGAAGTAACTTAATTTTTTTTTACAATTTTCTTTATTTTTCTTTAAATCACAGAGAAGCACATCAACTTTAATTAATGCTCACTCAATTAAGTGTACATAAGGAAGTCCTATTAGGTAATTACTAAGTGAGAGAACTATATAGACCATATTCTCCAATTTTAAATACAAGAAACCCTATTTTTTTTTTAATCTGAATTTTCCGTTACATAAAAGATAACAAAAATTGAGAATGAATTTCGAATTAAATGAGGTCAGATTGCCAAACTTAAAGGATTAGTTCTCTTCTGGCGTTTAAGTTTGACTTGTGTAAAGAAAATTACTTCAAATCCTCAATCATTAGTTTTTATTCCTGTAAAGTTCCCAAAAACTTTTCAATTTCGTCCTTAGAACACGCGTGAAACTTTTTGTCTTCCGATTTTATGAAGGCTAATCTAATGTTATCTTTAGATGGCTCTTCTTCCATTGTTTCTATTAACGCTCTTAGTGTTAATTTTACTAAATCATTAAAAGATAAATCTGGCTTATAATTTTCTTTTAAGTATTCGCGTGCGGTAGCTTCTCCGTTTCCTAAGGCATACGCTTTAAAGGATCTATATATGCCACTTGGAGATGTCGTAAAAATCTGAGGGCCTCCTGCGTCAATTCCTATAAAAAACAATGCACAACCAAAAGGACGTATACCTCCATATTGAGTGTACATTTGATAGGTATCGGCAATAGTTTTTACTAACATGTTTAATCTAACAGGTTCCTCGTAAGTTAATCGGAACGATTGAGCTTGCACGCGAGAATGATTTATTAAAGCTCGAGAATCTGCGTGAAGTCCTGAAATTGCTACCCCGATATGTTCATCAATCTGAAATAATTTATCGATTGAGTCCGCGTCCATTAATTTCGTTGGAACCTTAATTTGAGCAGCAAGGCACACATCGGCATTGGATTTTGCTGCAACTGCTAGGGTTCCTCTACGCACAGCTTCTAAAGCGTATTCTACTTGATATAAACGACCTTCTGGAGAAAATACGGTAAGAGCTCGGTCGTACTTAACTGCTCCCTGTCCAAACATTATAACTTTATCTCGTTTATATTATTTTTAAAGTACTATTGGTATATTAGGTTCTAATTAAGAATAGAATTTATAATTTTTTTAAATATTTTATAAAAACCAGAACTCTGAAAATACTGAAAATAAAACGGTTTAAATCTTATTCGAAGCTTTTAATATGGACAAAGTTATTTGAGTAAAAAGATCATCTACATTAGTACCTTCTCTAGCACTAGTTTCGTAATACCCTAAAGAACCTATCTCCGTCATTAACGCTTCCCCTTCTGGTGAGCTTATTTCTCGCTTTCCTTCTGTGACGAGGTCAATTTTGTTTCCCACAAGCATACTAGGTTTCAATCCAACGACTTTTTCCACCTCTTCCTTCCAATTTGGCATGTTTTGAAACGAACTCCGCCTTGTAAGATCGAATACATAAACTACCCCTGCAGCTCCTCGATAAAAAGGTGGTCTAACGAAACTAAAGTGTTTTTGTCCTGCTAAGTCCCAAAGTTGTAATTTAACCACAAAATCCGGGTAATCTGGTAAATTCACGGTTTTAGTTGAAAAATTACTCCCAATGGTCATAATATAATTTTCTTTAAAGGAGTTTTCACAGTATCTTAATACCATTGAAGTCTTGCCTACACCACCGTCGCCAACAATTGCTAATTTGTAGATAAACGATTTCGAAATGATCTTTTCACCATTTTAGGTTATTTCATTGTTATAAAATCATATACCATTATTATCCTCAACACTAGGATATTTATACTCTGTATTAAATAGGTAAGTTATATGATTAATTGTATGAATATAATTATGATCTTTTAATAAAATTAATTTATTTTAAAACTATGTATTCCATTGATTTTTTATATTCACTTATATAAATGCTGAGATAGAATACTTAGTAACGTAGTTAGATTTTTAAAATTCAATCACGGTACACAACCTAATAAAAGTTATTATGTCCTCAGGTATCAAGAAAGCGGTGAAATTGATCCTACAGTCTCACAATGTTGTAGCATTAACCGGAGCAGGGATGAGTACGGAATCGGAAATCCCCGATTTTCGCAGTCCTGACACGGGATTGTGGACTAAAGTCGATCCCGACGAATTTGGGACGATTCACTCCTATGTAGCAAATCCTTCGAGAAACCTTAACTTCATGCTCGAGATGGGTATGAAGATCTTTAAGGCAAAACCTAATAAAGGACACAAAGCTCTAACTCAATTACAGAAGCTGGGGAAACTAAAAGGCGTTCTTACGCAAAACATCGATGGTCTACATAAAAGGGCTGGGACTAAAAATGTAGTAGAACTTCATGGAACGGCGCACGAAGCTAAGTGTATGAGATGTGGCAAGGTGTTCCCAATCACAAAAATGATAAACAGCGTTATTAAAGGTGAGTCACCTTCTTGCAGTGAATGTAACGGTTTGCTTAAACCCAATGCTATTTTCTTCGGAGAACCACTTGAGTCCTCGACTTTATTTGAAGCAGACAAGATGTTGGCAACTTGCGACCTACTTCTTGTATTAGGCAGCTCGTTAACTGTATATCCGGTTACGTTTTACCCGCGCAAATTACTCGCCGCAGGTGTTCCAGTAATTATTATAAATATCATGGAAACTGATATGGATAACAATGCTGATGTGGTAATACACGATAAAATTGGAGACGTGCTACCAAAAATCGTTGAAAGCGTAAAAACTAAAACAAAAATGTGACTGCAATGAAATCACTGCTTTTTTTAAAGTTCCACATTTTTCCCAATTTTTTAGAAAACGCTAATTTAGAAAACAGATTACTAAAGTTTTAAAAGTTTAATAGAATACCCTATTCTAAACTTAATCCTTTAAAAATGAACTCCAGATTATTAATTTTCTCTTTCATCCTATGTATTATCCTTTTTCCTTCCAATAGTTTCGAAGTCGAAATACAACTCAAACCAGCTGATCAGGATTATTGGCCTTCCTCTGGATGGAAACCCTCCTCTCCAGAGGAACAAGAATTGAACTCTCAGAAATTTAGCGAGATGGAAACATATATGGAGTTTAATAACTTAGTAAATGGAATTGATTCAATTCTAGTAATCCGTAATGGATATTTGGTTTATGAGTCATATCCATCAACTAATTACGACGAAAGTAAAAGGCATCACTTATATTCTTGTACCAAAGTGTTTACCTCTGCGTTAATAGGTATTGCTATTGAAGAAGGATTAATAGATAGCGTTGAAGAGCGTGTGATTGATTATTTTCCTGATAAAACTTTTGAAAACATGGATTCTAGAAAGCAATCGATTACAATTAAACATCTCCTTACTATGACGAGTGGACTTGTGTGGACGGATCAAGTAAATTTTTACGAAATGCAGAGGGCGGATGACTAGGTTCAATATGTATTAGATCAACCAATGGAGCATCAACCAGGTTCTGTTTGGAATTACAATACGGGATGCTCGCAACTTTTGGCTGAAATTCTTTACAGGGTGACAGAAAAAGGAACATACGATTATGCAAAAAAGAAAATCTTCACTCCATTAAATATTACGAATTTTTTATGGAGAAGAAATAGTATGGGTGTGCCTGTAGGAGGAACATTGTTGTATCTCACTCCCAGAGATATGGCGAAATTTGGGTACCTTTATTTGAATTATGGACTTTGGAATAACTCACAGCTCGTACCATCACACTGGATTATCGAATCTACCACCTCTTCTATAAATATTGAGTTTCATCAAGGACATGGTTCTGGTTATGGGTATCAATGGTGGATTTATAACCGATATAATGCATATACTGCTTTAGGTTCATACGAACAATATATTACCGTTGTTCCTGATTTGAAAATGATTGTAGTGTCTACCGGCAGTTCCAATTATAATTTTCCTAATTTGTTGTTTGATTATATACTTGCGTCTACGGAGGTACCCTATATTAGTAATTCATTAATTTACTTGGCGATAGGATTAGTTTCAGTAGTCTCTGTATCTTTATTTTTGCTTATTTATATTAGAAAAAGGAGAATTCCGTAGAATGAGTCATAAAAAAAATTTAATTGTTATCGTCTCAAAATACGAAATCTTCTAATTTATGTAATTCACAATAGACACGCTTCTATTGTCGTATTTTTCGTAAATACGACAGTCGACCACAGGAAAATTATCAACAATCTTTTGAATCAACGACTTCTTGTTGATTTTAGATTGGTTAGACGGTTGTTTCCCACATAGCTTTAAGTATAACACAGGCTCTCTTAAATTAGTTTGGTTTGAATGAATGGGAGTCAACCTTAATCTTTCCTTTAAAGCTTTTATAATGTTCGAATAGATCTCCTCCCTATTTTTAAAATAAGTCGTTAACCGGATCGTGGACCAAATATAACTTCTATTTTGTAATCTAACTGTGGTTACTTTTTTTTCGTAGTCATCTTCAATACGCTCGACTTCTACTAAAAATACCCCTCTTTTAAACGAGTTATCTATAGAACACGTCGCTTCGGAAGAACCTGGATTGTAAATCCAGTTATTAATGATATATTGCTTGTGAAAGTGCCCTAAAGCAAGATAATGTATTCGGTGTCTTAACGGTTCCACGTAATCTAATTTTATTCCCGGAACATTTTCCATTTGCCCCTCAATCCCGAAATGTTGTATTAGAATTTTAAAACACCTGTTATCCTTATCGATTGCTTTTCTTATTTTAGATAATTCGGATATGGGTTTTTCTCCTAAGTATCTAGTTCCGTAAATCATAGCATCCTTAATCCTTATTTTTCCCCCCTTTCGAAGTGAAAAATCGTATTTGGGAAACAATTGATTAGGTGGTGAATCGAAACTAGCATCGAGTAGAACAATTAATCCTAAGTTGGAAAGAACTTTTAACCAAGATTGACCTCTCTTCTCAAACCTTGTCCCTCGAGAAAATCGCCGTATATCGTGGTTTCCTTCGATACAAATAATAGGGACCTTGTTTTTTGTGCATTCGTGAAATATCTGGAGAATTTCGAGGATCTTCAGAAATTTTCCGGGTAACATTTCTAACGATGTGAATACATCCCCTCCCAATAATAGAAAATCGGCCCGTTGTTCGATTGTTATATTAAGAATTTGGTTAAACGCCCATATGAAATCGTCTGCTCTGGAATTATTACTATATTGGGCTGTTCCTAAATGAATATCGCTAGCGTGAATGAATTTAAAGTGGTTATTATACTTTTCAGTCTTCTTCGACTTGTCATCGGGATCTACAGCCTTAAAAAAAGAGGTTATTTCCATCAATACATGTAAGGTTTTATGATAAAGAATTAATCCATTAGCAATTTTTAAAAACAAGTAGCCCCTAAGAAAAGTGAATACTTTGAAAAATTCTAATTAAATACAGAGTTGTTAATGTTGACCGAAAGAATTAGTGATAATTACGATGCAATTACTCAAAATATTGATATTTTAAGGAAGTTCCACGGTCATATTGGTCCATATTTAATAATCGGAGCTAAAATAGCCATTATTAGCAACGACATTCTAGGAGATGATCCTTTTAAAAAAACCGTTATTGTGCGCACTGGGGTCAAGCCCCCTCAATCGTGCGTTGTTGACGGAATACAATTCTTTTCCGGATGCACGCTAGGTAAAGGAAATATACAGCTGATAAATGACACGGAATTGAGAGCGATATTCTCTCTAGGCGAAGAAAAACTAAGTATTAATCTGATAAAACCCCCTAATATCCCTAAAGGGGCCAGGGATTCTGAACTAGAGAAAATTGGTCTAGGATTGGTTAAAAGAAAAGCTTCGGAACTGTTTAGAATGCAAATTATCAAGATTTAACAAGAAAAAAAAAAAAATAGGAATAAATAAAAAAATAAAGTTAATTAAGTTATTTTCTCAATATCTTTTTGTCCACTTTTCCTACTGCCGTGAGTTATTTTCTCAATGCTTTATCTCATTTAACGCAAAATCCAGAGCCTTGGGGATTTGACGAAACTCGGGTTTTTTAATATTGTCTAATATATATAAGAAAATTAATCCTAATGTAGAGGGAATGGAAAAGAATAATCCTAAAAAGAAAAGTCCAAACAGAAACAAGGGTATACTTATTAGTGCGAAGGGAAAAAAGATGTACTCTAATTTCTTAACAAGGCGTTCGTTGAAATCCATGAAACAAATATAGTCTAAATCTCCGTTGTTGTTTACCGCGTGAAATAAACCTTTAGTAAAATGCGAGGTAGACATTTTAAGGGCGATCTCGTTCGCTGTGTTCGACATTTCCTTTATCCGTATATTCGTACCCGCGATCTCCTTTAGAAAGGTTTTTGTGAATTCTCCCACTAAGAGTCCTTTCCCTTTGAGTTGAGAATACCCTAGTTCTGACATACTTTCGTAATAGTTAAAATGGTATTTAAATGTATTTAGTAGGAATCTGCGTTATTTAAATCGTCAGAGGTAACGCAATCGCTGAGTCTCGCAAAGATATATTTCAAAGTTAAACGCAGTTGTTTGATACATACGATCAGTTATACTTTTCAAAAACTATGAATAGATGGGAAATAGAGGTAAAAGAAAAAAAATTAAATAAATCCTCCTTCTCGCAGAGGGTTAAGGCTATCGCACTCAGGACAATTTGTATAATCGGCTTCGAGATTTTCCCTGTAGCAGTAAGGGCAGTATACTACGATGTCCGTTGCCGCCATTTTTAAAAAGTCGTTAAGTTGGT
>JAHPYY010000142.1 GCA_019058515.1 Promethearchaeota archaeon | reverse complement strand
GGTCAGAAACGCAGTAATTTGCCCAGATAACAGCGAGTTGGTGTAACTCACTCCTTGAAAGGAGAATCCCCCACATATTTCTAAGCCATTGATGAATTTTTCGTCCTTCATAACCATTAATCTGGGCATAGTCGAATCCCATGGATCGACTTCGTAGCCGTAACACACACCTCTATATGTTCCCGTATACCGCGAAAAGGTTTGTGGCGTCGCAATTTCTATTTCTTCGATATTTTCAAAAATTTTGGTATTCGTAGCTTTTTCAAATTGAAGAATGAGGTTCTTGGCTATTTTTTCTTTGACTTTGAAATATTCTTTAGGTTTTACTTTTTCCCAAGCCTCAGATAAGAAAAACGCAGTAATTTCTAAAATGCTGGTACCTTTTGGAGAGCAATCTAGAATTGCATTGTTCAAGCAGATGGTAGCTTGAGCAATCGGTGGTTCTAATGTTTTAAACGATTCGTATATCTCCTCGGTGTTCATGTTTTTAAATATTAAATAACTATATTCCTTTAAACCCAATTCCTTTGCGGTTCTATTTAATCCCAAGTAGACCACGAAACAGCTTATAGCGTGGCGCCTTGCGTTTAATAATTTAAGCGCATTTGGTGGCACTTCTTCGGGAGGATACACTAAATTATTATAGACCAAAGTAGGAGATGCGTTCGAAATTACATAATTAGTTTCAATTTTGTCTCCTTGATTAGTTTCTATTCCCACAACTTGGTTATCTTTCACTAATATTTTATTTACCTTAGTATTGTATTCTATTGCTCCGCCAGAATCTAGTATTTTTTTTTCAAGTGCAGTAGTATAACCTGTTGAACGATATTTTGGGATAAACGCTCCCCTAATTAAGAAGAAGTACAACATGGCTGCGAAAATGGTGAAATTCATACGAGAAGTAGGAATTGATAGGTAACACCAATAACCTTTAATGATATATTGTGCTCTAGTCGGAACTTCTAAAACATTTAAGACATCATCAAGACTGTAAGCAGCAGTCCTTAAAAAGTTCTTAAAATTTTTCATTAAATAATCTCTATCTGGATTTCCTCTTGATTCTTTGATGTATCCCAATGCGTCGTTTACTTCTTTGCACAATCTTACGAATTTTTTCACCGAATGATAACTTTCCGGTACTTCACCTACGATTGCTTTAATATAAGCGTCTACTCCGAACGGGATTATGACATCAAGATTGATCTCCGGATCCGTTAAGATAAGTCGATACGCTTCAGGCACTTCGGAAACTTCGATATCAATTCCTAAATCTTCAAATAGTATTTGAATTGAGCCTTTATTAGATTCAGGTCCGTAATCGCATAATTCGTGAAGGCTAGTCTCGAATTCGAATCTTCCCCTGACAAAGCTACCAGCGAATCCTCCCGGAAGATTGTGTTGTTCGAATAAAATAACCTTTTTCCCTTCAAGTGCGAGTTGAGTTGCGGCAACTAAACCTCCGTTGCCCGCTCCAATTATGACCACATCGTAACTGGCACTAAAACCTTGGTTTAAAATATATTCTTCCATTATGCATATTTACTCTCGTTACTATAAAAAGATTTGAAATTTAGCGAAAGTATAAATCAATAAGATTTAAAGGCAAATTTTTTAATTTAAATGTTTCTTGATAACATTACCTATTTTTTCAATGGCTTCATCGCTTTCTGGGACTATAGTAACTAAGCAGAACCTGTTTATGGCATCTAAGATTAATGGTCTCGATATAAAACTGAAATATTTTTGGATTTAAAAGAAGCGTACAAAATCCTAGGTATAACAGCACCAGAAAAAGTATAAAAATTAAAAATTACTTCTTTTTTCCTTGCTTATTCCTTGTAGAAGATTTAAAATCGAAAAACATTAAAATACAATTCAAATTATTGAGGTTTAGGACCATATATAAATGCATTCACAAGATTGGCCTTTTAGATCGTTTTGGATAATCATTCAATATATTTAAATAGTTAATTTGATTTATGTTATGTAGATAAAATTACTTAGATACGCTTAAGAAAGGAAGAAAATTTTAATTATGCCTGGAGGAGACAGAACTGGACCTAATGGTTTCGGTCCAAGCACTGGTAGAAGATTAGGATATTGTTTTGGTTATGATACTCCTGGATTTACCCAAGGTCTGGGTTTGGGATTTAGGAGAGCTTATGGGCGATCAAGAGGTTGGGGAAGGAATAGAGGAATTATATACGGTAATTATTTACCACTTCAAAACGCTTACTACGAACCTCCCCTTGTAAGCATACCTGTATACAAATCAGTAGAAAATATTGATCCTTATTCTTCTGAAGGTCAGTTAGAAATGTTAAAGCAAGAAAAAGAATATATGGAATCCGAACTGAAAGACCTCCAAAATGCAATAGAAGATATTTCCAAAAGAATATCAAAACTTGAAGAAAATAAGTAATATTTAATTTTTCTATTTTTATTATTTAGTTTAATAATTAGTATCCATCGAAAGTTTCTAATTTAATAGCTCAACTTTTATAAAAAATATTTTACGAAAATAACCTATGACTGATGTAAGTATAGAAGTTAATAACAAAGAAATTCCATTAAATGAATTAATGAAGGAAATGCTTTCAAACCTCATATTAGGGTATTTGAAAAGCGCTAAGGATATTCCAGATCCTATAAAAACAATAAGTATAGAAATAAATTATTAATCTTTTTTTATTTTTTAATATTTAAGCTCCCTATTTATCTAATGCTTCAATTTCTTGCTTTTTTGCTATTTTTTATTCTTCGGTAAGTACCACTTTGCCATTTTTAACGAAAAACATGCAGATCAAAGCGAGACCGAAAAATAGTGCGATGTTTAACAAAAGAGACGCTATTCCAAAGACATCTATCAAGAAACCAATTATCATAGGACCAAGAATAGCAGTTAAAGAGCCAAAATAAATAATATAAGCCTGTGTATGTACCTATCTTCTCTTCAGAAGGGGTTAATTACCAATAGAGTAATTATCAAAATTTTTCATTTTACAATAAAAAATGGGTATAAAAAAAAAAGAATTGATTTGAGTAATTTACAATTCTTGGATAGCTTTTTGTTTTGCTAATTTTTCTTCTGGAGTTAACTCAACTTCCCCTCGTTTTACTCCAAACATGGTTAAGAATGCTGCTATGAAGAAATATGCTCCGTTTAAGAGTAATGTAGGCATACCAAATAAGTCTGTAAGGAATCCAACAATCATTGGACCACAGATAGCTGCCAAAAAGCTCGAAAAATAATATAGACCAGTATATGTACCGATCTGTTCTTCTGTTGGGGCAAGCTCCCAAACGATAACTATAGAATTTGTGTTAATCAACGCCCAACCTAACCCTAGCATTGCTAGAGGGATCGCTATTATTAAAAGCGAAGCCATTAACAAACCTAAAAAGAATGCAACGATCAACATTGAAG
>JAHPYY010000002.1 GCA_019058515.1 Promethearchaeota archaeon | reverse complement strand
GTATAAAATCAACTTAAGCAACAAACTTAAGTACGAGTGCCTTAAAAACAATTCTTTGCCCACTTCGTCGTCGTGATAAGCAAGTCTGAAGTTTTTTTTCCACTGTTGAAAGCAAACGGTCTTTTCGCCACTGTGGTCGTCGAAGTGAGTTTCTAACCGGGCGTACGACAAAATATATAGAGGCGAATTGACTCCAAACAAGATGGCAAATTGTTCCGAATCCAGAGATTTAGGCTCCATTAAGCATTCAAGTAACGACCGGATCGCTTTATCGCTAAGCTCACGCTGGTTTCGCAACGCTAATTTTTTGTCGTAATACCAGATATTTGATTCAGATATAACGATCAATAACTTCGGTCTAGTTCCTTTAGTTTCGAAGAACTCTTGGATGTATTGCTTGCCTTTTGAACCAACCCAATCCGTTAGTTTTTTCTTCGAGATTTTGTACTTAAAATCTACGATAATGTCCCCTATCAAACAATCAGGCTTTCCATTTAGTACTCTTTGCTGCGCTTGGTATTGCAATCCAATTTTATCGAACAAGCTATCAAACCAGTGCTCTACATCGTACTCGTTGGAAGCTCTCTTCACTGGACTTAAGTCAATTTCGAGGTCCTTTATTAAGAACATAATAAAAACATTTTTTTAAAGTAATTGAGTAAATACGATCAACAATTTAGTAAGCGATTATTCCCTCGTCCTTTTTGAATATTTTGTCTAAAGAATGATATAAAGAAAAATATTACTCGGATATGATATCTAACAATAACAACGCCCGGAAAAATAGTTTACATCCCGACTTAAATCGAGAAAAGATCGAGAACATTGAATTCATTTTGGAAATAATTTGCAGAGAACACGGCGAAGAAGAGTACGAAACCATTGTTGAACTAAAAGATTCCTTTGATATAGATGTAACATCGGAAGAAATCGAAGAATTGAGAGGGAGAAATTTGTGGATTTGGGTTCTTTTCCCCCTTGATAAACCTCAATTTACACAAATCGAATCCAAACTAAGGAACTATTCCTTTTCAAAATCTGAGTTCTTATCTATTATTTCTTTTGATGGGATTGATTACATTAAGCATCCAATTAGAGAACACATCTGCGCAATCCATAAAGACATATTTGAAGTACTAAGCGGACAATACGACATATCGGACAGTTACATGTCTTTTTATGAGTGGGAATACGTTCAGAGATCAGACCTTTGGAAAAGAGCGGAGGAACAAGTTGCTAGGGAGCTTATTGCTGATAAAATTCTTAAAAGGATATCATAATTTTAATTTATACAAAAATCACTTGTTTCTAATTTCAATTTTCTTAAATTCTTCTCTGGAATACAACTAGCATCTTATGTTTATTTTATGGAATTGGATTAGATATAAAATAATTTAACAAATCAACTAATTTCTGTAAATATGTTGGGAATATTATTAACATCCCATGAATTTCCGCTCTAGTTATTTGCTTTCCTGTAGGGTGTCCAACTGTGTTACGAGTTTGCCTAACATAATTAAAAAAACTTTTAAGCCATAATTCTAATTGATGTTTTATGTTTTGAGGTAAATTACTTCTCAACGGGCTAATAACTTTTAAAAATTCGTTAAATTTACCTGCTATAAAAATTTGGTTATTTATTCTGCTCTGTTTTGCAGGATCTTGAATGCATTGTAGAAATTGATCTAAAAATTTAATAAAAATTCGCTCAGAAAAACCGCCAAGTAACACCATTGCTCCTAAAAAGCAGTTAAATTTAAACGATTTTAAAGCTTCAGAGATATACATTTCTGCGATAGAGTCAATTAAGTTTGGTGCAATTGTTTTTATATCGTTAGTATAATCATCTGCTAAATAAGGATTAACCACCCCCGACATTACTTTCCTACCATATTCAGTAATGTGTAAATTGGGGAAAAAAATGTCAGAACCACTAGAAGGTCCCCACCCGGGTGCTAAAATACCCGATAACACATTATTCCATATATGTTCAACACACCTTAAAATATCATTATCCGTTAAGACATCTGGGTAATTAAAGTCGAAATCTTTGATATATCCTAACTCTTTTGCTACTTGATGAAGATTAACAAAGAAATCTTTACTTTTCTTTACCATAATAACCCTGGTTGTCTTAATTAAATGATTTATAACTTCTTTTGCTTTTTGATTATCTAGAACATCTTTCTTTCTTGCCATAATTTTTGTTACACTTTTAATTTTTTAATTTCTGTAAAACCGAATCTAATTTTTTGATTAAATTGTTTAGCTTATCCTTCCTCTCTTCGATAAAATCTTGATGTGGTAGATTAAATAACGAGTGTGCATCTCGATTGCCTTTTTCTTGGAATTCTTTTAACAAATCAATAAATAACTGGTCAAAATCTCCCACTTTCGTTTTAAAGTTTTGCTCGTTCTTCATAATATTAAAACTTTCGATTAGGACTCCATAACCTTGGTGTTGGTCTCTCGCAGTATTATAATATTTATCTACATCCTGAGTCCCATAATATAACTGTACACAATCGTAAAGTAAATTCTCCAATAATTTCCTTACTAAGATGTACATTGACGTATAATAATGGTCTAAATAAGTTCCGTTTATCTCAACAATAACCTCTTCATAAGTCGTATCTAGTAGATTCAATTCATCGATTATAATATCATACTTTAATGATAAAGTCTCTGATTTAGCTGGTGAGTCGTATTCCGCTACTAAATTTTCATATAATCCCTCTACAATTCCTAATACTTTAAACATCTCGTCTCGGTATGGTCTAGAGCTATACGATTGAACTTGCGTGTAATAATCCGATTGCTGACCGAATGTATTTGAAATAAATGCATTGGATTTTGTCATAAACTTAATAATTTGCTGCATTTCATTCTTGTTTTTTACTACAGCGGGATAGTGAATCTCCCTAAAACTCGCTTTTAAAGCATTTCCTTCATCCAACAAGTCTTTAACTTGAGTAACTATGTCTTTTCTTTTTTTAATTGGCATTTTAACTTTCCTTTTATTCTTGTAAATTGTAAATAAAAACTTTTAGAGTTGCAATCTCAAACGATTTGGCTTATTTAATTCAGTGATTTTCTTTTCTACACATTTTTTTGTAAGAAGTTTTAATTTTCGCAACATACAACTGTTTCGCCTTTCGATATTTCGAAAATCCTCTCTGAATTCAGGGGCCATTAACTCGAAAATAGCCTCTACTTTCTGTGTGCAATCTAGTGCGTCCAAAAATCTCCGGAGGTAATACAGCGGTTTTACCATGTCAAAGTACACCAACCCTCTTGGTAATAGATCGTCGGCAGGGATACATTCAAGCGCTCTAGAGTAGTAATACAGAGCCTTAGGATACCTCTTCTGGCGCACGCATAGGTGAGCGAGCTCTTGGTAATCTTCCGCTATCCCTACCGCGCTGTCTTGCTGTCGGTGAAGAGACAGGGACTCCTGAAACAACTCTTCCGCTTGAGATAGTTGCCTTCCCCTAACTAACAAGGAGGCCATGTCGTACAACACGAAATAATACTCTTCGAACACGACTCCTCGACTGGAAAACGTTTCTCGGCACCCATCGAGCGCTGAAGAGTAGGCTTCGAGCGCGTGTTCTCTCTTATCCATCGCTTCGAACTGTTTTACTTCTTTATACCTCTCTAAAATCTCTTCGAGAACCTTGTCTAAGGTATTATTCGCCATTCTCTCACTAACACCACATCGTACCCAACAAAACCGCCTGTTAGGCGAAGGGTAGCGCAATAGGATGGTAATGTTTAACTCGTTACCCACATAGTGTGCGAATTGCGTATAAAAACTTTGGTATGGGCGAGTTTTGGTTTAAATAGGTGGGATGAGTTTACCACGAACTTTAGAACTCCCGAGTTTGCGCGTAAGTAGCTAGGTTTACAATTTTTGTTTAAATACTCTTCGACACTGCAAGTTACCATGGGAGTTCAAGTGTTCGAGCAGGTTCAAACTTCCGTGGAGTTCGTGGTGGCGTTCGGGTCGCTGTTGGGGTGGTTTATCGTGGTGCTCAGCGTGGTGGGCATGTTCTTCGCCTCGGCTAAGCTGAGGACGAAGTTGCTCTGGTACCTCGTTATGGGAGCGATATTAATACTAGTGTGTGGTCCCGACACCGGATTTAAGTACTTTTTCATACACTAGCTTTGTGATAAATTATTTAGGTTTTTAATAACATCAGGGATTTACGATTGAATTAATGTTGCTGTCCGTAACACTTCCTCAAATCCAAATTCTAAGTAGATCATACCGTATATCGCTTCAACTAGCGTGGCTTTTTCGTGTTCGATCGTATGTTCTTTAGGATTCTCGTCCTTGGTGTCGATTAATCTCTTTAACCGATACTCGAATAGGTTCCACTCGTCGCATACTTTTGCCAAATGCTTGTTCTTTACGCTTTTCTTCCTCTTTTCTGTTAACTTGCCTGCGGTAGAAAACGAAGTGTCCCACATTATATGCGCTATCGCTAAATCTAGTGCCGCATCTCCAACTAACGCAAACACATCTCCTGCATCCCCCGAACTTGCCATTTCCGCCAATTCCTCGGTTGTTAATGGTTGCCCTTCCTTGTTTTCAAAATAATTTTTCAAGTTAGTGAATATTGTTTTAGTACCTGGTCGAGATAGCGCCAAAAGAATTATTTCGGGAGCTTTAAGAGAAATTCTGAACATATTTTCCAATTTAGGGATTAATTCTAATTGTATTTTGCTCATGGTTACAACCAAGTATTCTAAATCGTCGAGAAATAGTTGATTCGTCCTAAACTTGGC
>JAHPYY010000141.1 GCA_019058515.1 Promethearchaeota archaeon | reverse complement strand
TCATATTTGCAAGATCTGCCGCAGCAGTTAACGCCTGTATGCATAATTCCTCTGTCCGCGTCTGGGGGAATGCACGAGCAAATTTAGACATCCCAACAGTGACTAGATAAACAGGACGTATCAATTTAGGTATTTTTAATTGTTTATCTGAAAACTTTATCATTTATTTGACCTTTTGCGTTTTAAATTTTAAAAGATTATAATAATAATATAAGTACTTTTTTATTTTTTAACCCTTTATTACTTCCCATTTTTTTCCCTTTTTTATCAAATTAATTGAATTTTATAGTATGCATTTCAATTTGAATCTTTTAGTATTTTTTCTTCTTAAATAGGCAGAGTCTAACCTAAGAGTTTTTTAACTTTAAATTCTAAAAGAACACATACTATACTATAAAAAGCATTAAAAAATGTGCACTAAATTAGGTTACTATAATGGATGTTAGATTAAATGAATTCCCACGCATTCAAATTGAACGCTACATACCCGAATTAGATTTATTGGAGAGTTTGTTTTTGAATGCTGAAGAAAAAGCCTTTTTACTTGAATTATACGACTTTATCGAAGATAACATCGAACCTTATTTGACCGAATTGGAGCAATTAAATTACCTTATAGAGGAACCTATTCAAGAGAGGAAAAAAGAAGCTGTAAAAAACATTATGAAAACCTTATCCAAAAAGAGATACTACAGTACTGTTCTTAGCGATGATCAGCATGAGGTAGGAAGGATAACCAGGAACGCTTTAATAGCTTTAGCATTATGTGGGGGATTTTGGTCAAAAAGAAGCGAACGTTATATTAACGGAAACTGGAGTATTGAAATGGGACGCCTTGCTGGCGGAACGCTTTACTGTAACCCTGTGAATTATGCAGCAAACGAAGAACAAAAGGAAAAATATCTAAAACCAGTGGTAAGTGAAGGAATTATGGCTGCTTCAGCCATGACAGAATTTAATGCGGGTAGCGATATTGTTAGAATTGAATTGAAACTCAATGAGGAAGCCGACAAAGTGTTTGCTAATGGAAAAAAACTTTTTATTACAAATGGGATACTCGCAAATGTTATAATTCTCTATGGGCGAAGAAATAATGGAAGGTTGGGCGCAGTTATTCTAAATACCGAAAATCAAAACCTGAAGAATTTTGAGTCTTCTAGAGTCATGACTTATGGTATGCGGGATGCATTCGTAAGTAGATTGGTTTTTAATGATGTTGAAATATCTAAAGAAAATATGCTGAAAGGAGACGGGCTTGATATAATGTTTCATCAATTGACTGAAGAGCGGACTGTAATAAGCGCTGAAGCGATAGGAGATGCTATATTGAAACTATATTATTCTCATGCATACGCCTCTCAGAGAGAACAGTTTCAAAGAAAATTGCATCAATTCCAAATCATGCGATTTCCTATAACAAAGAATCTGAGAGAAATTAATCCAGTATTGACAGCTTTATTAAACTACACGCGTCAGTTGGATAACGATCCTCACCTAGGCAGTTCAAAGGTTATGGCTTCTCAGGCTATGGGTTTAAAAATACAAACCTGTGAACTCGCGTTCCAGAGTTCTGTGGATTTATTTAGAACTATGGGAGGAAGAGGATTTACGGAGCAATACTGTAATCAAGTTGGTCTTTTGGACGCGTACTGTATGATACACGGAGGCGGAAGTCAGTATGTTTTAGGGGATGCAGAATCTCGACGTTTGTTCAAATCAAAATGAAGTATTAATTCCCAACTTTTACAATTTGATCTTTTTCATTTCCCCTCTTTCTATTTTTAAGTAGATACTTCGAAAGACCAAATTATTATAAATCGTAAGAGAATTAATTTTTAAATAAAAATACTTAATACATTATAATGATGTACTTGCACTGGGACAAGGATTACGATATAACACCTGCAATCGAACAGTACAGAGGCAAATCAATAGAGGAGCTGTTCCCTAATCATACCATTATTAAAAACGAAATGGGTGAGTGCTTGCAGATTCTCTGGGAGATAAAAGAATTTCCCGCTAATTTAGGCCTTAAATCGTCAAGGAACAATGTCCTATCAAACTTAAAAACAGTGTGTTACATTGGAGACAAGATTGAAAAGTCTCTTTTTCGAAAAGGAATAAGTTCTATTTTAGATCTGAGAATGCATCTGAGGTATTATCGCGCAGCTAATGACCTAATTTCACATATTAAAAAGAAAGATTACATATCTCTTCTTAAAAATCCATATATAACTGATTTAGATCTCTCGTTTTGTTTTAAATTATCTGACTTTCTATTTATTGATATCGAAACATCGGGATTATACGACGGACCTATAAACACCGTGGGCTTAGGATACTTCGAGCAAGAGGGATTCAAAATACAGCAATTTTTTGCGCGCTCTATCGAGGAGGAAATTGCTATTTTAGAGCATTTAAAGTCAGAACTTCTTGATAAGTTTAAATGCTTAGTCTCTTACAACGGAAAGACATTTGATATTCCATATCTTGCAAATCGGTTTTTATACTACTTTGACATGAATCCGATGATTACAAAGGAAGATACTCCCTACAAAAAAGCTAATACAAAGTTTCATCATATTGATCTTTATCATAATATAAGAAGAAGATTTAAGGGACAATTTCAAAACTACACGCTTTCCAATATAGAAACCCAGCTGCTAAATTGGCAAAGAACCAACGATCTTCCTGGTTATATGGTTATCTACAGTTACAATAAATATTTAGAAGATCCAAAACGCAATGTAGGGCTAGTTAAAGAATGTATTGAACATAATTACTACGATATATACAGCCTTCCCTTGCTTTATAAGAAATTGCTGAGTTTGAAATGAATTTATGTTTAACCCTTGTTTTAAATAGATTTAAAGCCTCTATTTTACTATGGACTCAACCTTGAATAGATACGACAAAACGCTAGAAACCCTAAATAAATTTCAAAAACGATTTGCTGATTTTAAAAGAAACATCTCTAAAAAGAAAGTATTATTAGGGTTTGATGGTTATGTCGATTCCTTGTATTCGCTGGTTAAGAAAAGAATCTCCACTAATAATTGGATTAGAATGCGTAGTATGACGGAAATGAGCAATCAACTAAAAAATTCAGCAGGTAGTTCATTGGGGATGGAACTGGTTTTAAAAAAGGTAACCTCTGGCGGATTTACTTCAAACACATGCAAAGGCCTTAATGCGCTAGGTGTTCCTCTTAATTTAATTTCGTCTTGGGGTTTTCCAAGAATAGAGGAACCTTTTGATAGACTGTCAAAGCTCCCTACCGTACAAGTTCATTCTATTTGTTCCCCTGGGACAACCGTAGCACTTGAGTTTGACGATGGTAAAGTAATGCTTACTGATATGGAAAACACCTTTAAAATCACCTGGAAACTAATAAAACAAAGATTAGGTATGGATCGAATTATAGACCTAGTAAACGATGTGAACATTTTTGGTGTCGGGTATTGGGCTTCAATTCCCGATTTAAACGATATATGGCATCATATATTAAACGATGTTATCCTTTCTGTAGACGATGTCAGCAATAAGATAATGTTTGTCGACTTGGCTGATATTAAGAAAAGAAAGAGCAATGATATTTTAGATATGTTAGGGTTGTTATCTAAATTAAACGAAAATTTTCCAGTATTATTGAGCTTAAACGATCAAGAGGCATTCGAGGTTGCCAAAATCTTGAAAATTGATTACAGATCTGCAGAATTATTCTTAAATTTGGGTGTAAGACTTAATGAAAAGTTGAATTTAAATTCCATAGTGATTCATACCCCTCACTTTGCTACGATTACCACTACAAGAGAGCATGTTTGGATTTCTCAAGCTTATACATCACGACCTAAATTCACCACAGCTGCCGGTGATCATTTTAATTCAGGTGTGATGGCCGGAATAGCGGGGGATCTAATGTCTTCTGAAGCTTTACTGTTAGGTAATATCGTTACCTCTAATTTTATCCAAACAGGAGTCTCTCCATCATTAGAAGACCTACAAATTATTTTAAATAAATTTGAGCAATACATAAGGAACAATAATCCTAGCATTCTCTAATTAGTAACTTTAAGATTTATTGGAACATTTTGGCAATTAATATTAATTAAATAGTATGAATAGTCATGAGTCAATTATTTAGCAATTTGTTTGATGGAAAGTGGTCTTATAAAACCCGAAATGCAATTATCCAGCGGTCAAAAGAAACTTACTACGATATATTTGTTATAGGAGGGGGGATAACGGGAGCAGGAGTTGCAAGAGAGGCGAGTATGAGGGGTCTTAAAGTGGCACTTGTAGATATGCAGGACTTTTCAGCAGGTACATCGTCAAGAAGTTCAAAGTTAGCTCACGGAGGAATTAGATATCTTGCGTATGGAGAGATGGACTTAGTTAAACACGCTACTAGAGAACGTAATTGGATGCGTGCACACATTCCTCATTTAATAAGACCGATACCTTTTCTATTTGTGGCACTAGAGGGTGGAAAATACAAAAAGCGAGATATTACGGGTGCCGTAAAGATCTACGATTACCTAAGCGATAATGACTCGGAATTTAAGAATTTTAAAAAGTATCAATGGTATAAACCAGAGGAGATCCACGAGATGGAACCTCACTATATTAGAGTAGGTAATTTAGGTGGAGCGGTTTACTACGATAATAATGTGGACGACGCTAGACTGACTATGGAAACGTTAAAAGAAGCTGTTGTGCGAGGCTCTGATGTAGTTAACTATTGCAAGGTGATAGATTTTGTTAAAGAACACGATCTCATAAAGAGTGTCAAGTGTGTTGATCTAGAATCCAATGAGGAATTCGAAGTAAAATCCAAGTTAGTTATCAACGCTACGGGGATTTGGGTGGATGAATTAATTCAGAATTATCCAGAAGATATACCAAAACCATTAATACGACCTACTAAAGGTGTTCACGTTCAATTTCTTAGAAAACATGTGAAAAACAACATGGCGACAATCATTCGCTCCAGAACGGATGATCGGAGTTTTTTTGTGCTGCCACGCAACAAGAAATATACTCTAATTGGCACCACTGATACTGATTATAAAGGAGATCTCGCAAATCCGTTTTGCATCAAAGAGGATGCTGATTATCTCCTTGACTCTGTTAAATATTACTTTCCCGAAGCAGAATTAGATTACGAGAATATTCTCTCTACTTATGCGGGAATACGACCGTTAGTGATGCAGAAAGGTAAATCTGAAAGCGAAATCTCTCGAGAGCATATAGTATTTGTTTCCGATGATGGATTGATGACGGTAACTGGAGGTAAATTAACAGAATGGCGCCAAATGGCAGAAGATGCGTTTACGCAAATAGAAAAGATGGCATTATTTCCAAATATAAAGAGAGAAGAGCATTTCAGTCGTCAACCCTTTCTGATAGGTATCGATAAAGAAGAATGGCTTACTGAACTAATAAATTCCGGAAGTGAATTAGATAACGATGTTGCAGATCACTTATATCAACAATATGGGCGAGGAGCCATCAAGATCTTGGAATTAATAAGAAAGGATAGTTCCCTAAAAGAAAAAATATTAGAAGAAAACGATTTCATTAAAGCGGAAATAATATACATTCTAAAATACGAGCTGGTGACTCACCTTATTGATGTGTTTTGCAGAAGAACTGAGATGTCTTTATGGATAAAGCATGATAAAGCTTCTGAAGCAGCTAATATCGTGGCTGGTATAATGAGCAAAGAATTATCATGGAATGAAGAGCGCAAACAACGAGAGATAAATGAATATCTTAACTATATAGAACAAACGGTTAGCTTTATTACTAATACCTAAATTTTAGCCCTGTTTTTCAATTTTTACGATTATCATTAAATTATAGGTTTTGTTAAATTTCAACATGTTTTAAAATTGGACTCGCATAAGGATATATTATTAGAAAAATAAAGATTACATAACTAAAAACTAAATTAAGTAAAAAGTGATGGTAAATGTTATTTCAGGTTGAGGTAATTTTAAGTCCATTAGCCAATTTCGCAGCGTTTTTCTTGCTCCTATTAGGAATAATGTGGATTATTTACGCATTATACGAAGGTTCTAGGCGTGGTTCTTTTAAGAAGTTCCAAGCAGAAGAATGGGATTTTGATATTACCAAGTTTCTTAAGGTCTTAACAATTTTTGGATTTGTTGTTGGCTTACTTGCCATAATCTCTGGAGTTGCTGGTTTAATATTAGATGCAGCTCCAGTCGCTACGGGTGATACTTCTGGAAGGCATTTAGTTACTTCAATCATGCTTATTGTGATTGGAATTTTTACTCTATTAAAACCAGTTAACGACCTACCTATTGCGAGTATTATAGGAATGTTAGCTGCTACGGGAGTCTGTATATTGATAGCATTATTCATTCCAGATTCTGTTGTTGCATTCATTGCAAATTACGTAAATCCTAAAATACTTCTAATTGTCCTATTCATAATAATCTTTGCGGTTGTGGCGGTAATTGTGAAGTTTTACATCGGCGCTATAATGTTTTTCTCAAAAATTCTTTCCTGGCCTCCATTAGCGATTGCAGTTGCTATTATATGTTTTGTGCAGGCTTTTGGATGGTTATTGTTTGGAATTTCAATAATCCCCTTATAAATTTCTTTTTTATTTTTAATCTTACATTTCTAGTTAGTTTCTATAAAATGTATTGACAAGCGTGTCTAATTATTACCTAGTTGATATTTAACGAATAGGAAAAACAAAAAAATAGAAAAAATTTTTTCTAATGAGGTATTTCATAACACAAGATATAAACATAATATACTTAGATAGTGATATTTCAAACCGCTTTAATCGTTATTGTTTATCGCGTCTTGGTCACGGCTTTTCCCTTTTTTTACTTCAGTTTATCCTTTCTCTGGGCAAGTTTTGCTTATTACGATACACACCAAAGAAATTCCTTTAAAAAGTTGAAAACTGAAGATGCCAATTTTGAAAATTTGAAATTTATCGAGTCGCTAGCTCAATTTGGCGTGTTTTGGGGTGTTGTTGTGATCATAGCAGCTTTATTAGTATTGATAGTGAATATAATTCCGACCACTTTAGATATAAGTCCAGATCTATTCATGATAATTACCTCGATCGTCCTCATTATTAGTGGGGTTCTAACAATTATCAAACCTATTCAAGAATTACCTACTTTGACGCTAATTGGACTCATAATATCCTCAGTAAGTTCTATTTTCATACTCATGTTCATTCCCGATTCTTTAGTTTCTTTGATTTATGGTCGGATCAGTCCTAAGGACGTTTTGTTAGGATTTTCAGTGGGATATCTATTGATAGTAATAGGTCTTGGAGTGTTTTATACGCACGGTCTTACTACTGTAGCTAAAGCTCTTTCTTGGCCTCCCGTAGCTTCTATAGTTTCGTTATTCTGCGTTTTTTTTGGAATTATCATTTTTTCTCTTTATTTCTTTTAAAATTCTACAAAAAAGAGAACCTATGAGAGGGAGATCTATTAATTTCGCCTATGATATCCGTTTTTAAGTCGTAATTGCAATTTGGGCAACTTCGGTCTTCCGTAATATTTATTTTAGAAAAGCTATACCCACTTCGACCGATGATAAGATGCTGACAGTTTGGACAATATGTGTTTGATCCTCGCTCGTGGTGAATATTACCTATATATACATAATGTAACCCCGAATTTTTAGCGATTTCATAAGCTGTATTAAGAGTTTTAGAAGGGGTTCTTTTCATAGAAGGCGTTTTAAAATCTGGATGATACGCAGAAAAGTGAGTTGGAGTATTTTTACCCAAATTCTCTACAACCCAATCACTTAGCAATTTAATATCATTTAGAGTATCGTTCAGATCGGGAATCACTAAGTTTGTAATCTCTACATGAATGCCGTTTTCCTTGAACTGCTTTGCTGTCTCTAACACTGGTTTAACCGAAGGAACTCCACAAATCTTTTTATAAAAATCGTCAGACATGGCTTTGATGTCAATGTTTGCAGCGTCAATACCTACATCGATTAATTCTTTACGAGCTTCTGGGGTGGAGTAGCCATTGGTAACCAAAATGGTTTTAATGTCTTTAGGTTTTATAAGCTGGCACATATCGATTATCCACTCATGCCATATCAATGGTTCGTTATAGGTGAATGCCAATGTCTTTGCTTTACTTTTTTCCACTCGTTTTGCCAGCTGCTCTGGAGACAATTCTACTAGGTTGACTTTTCTACCAGAGTACTCGGGAAAATCAAAAGTGCCTTGATTACCGTCGTCGTTAGGATTAGCTTGACTAATTGTCCAATTTTGACAGTTTTGACATCGGAACGAGCATCCTATTGACGCAATAGAGTAAGCGGTGGCTCCCGGCCAAAAATTATACAATGGCTTTTTTTCTATGGGATCTAAACTTCCCGTCGAGATGAGAGAACCGTAGATTAGAGAGTACAATTCACCGTCAAAATTCTTTCTAGTCCTACATATCCCTACTTTATCCGGTAGTATGACGCACTCATTTGCACACACATGACATTTTACACGGTTGTTTTCAAGTTTTTCCCAAAGCCTTGCTTTAATCTTCATCTAAATTTAAAGTGTATTAATAAGGTATTAAATCTGATTATAAAATTTCTAAATAATTATATCAAGTATACAATTATCTAATAAAGATAGATTTCTATTTAAAACCATAAATTATGAACAAAATAGACCTAGCTTTAGAATATTTTAAAGACGATTTTAATTGCGCTCAATCTGTCTTTTCTGCGTTCTACACTGATAAATTAGATAAAAAGGCACTTTCATTGTCAGTAGCTAGCGCGTTTGGAGGAGGACTTGCACGAACAGGAAATACTTGCGGAGCTGTTTCTGGAGCACTCATGGCAATTGGGTACAAATTTAGCAACAATAAACCTCTTAATGACGATTTAAAAGAAAAAATCTATAACTTAAGTCAAAAATTTATGAATTCGTTTATCGAACAAAATGGAACTCTTATGTGCAAGGAACTCATCGGTATTGACCTAAATAACCCTGCAGAAAAAGAAAAAGCCAAAGAAAAAGGTATATTCGAAACGGTATGTCCCAAGGTTGTTGCCTCCGCGGCTAAGATATTAACAGAAATATTCAGAGAGAATAGAATTTGAGAGATATTAATTGACCATATAAATAACTAAGGTAAAAGTGTGAATAGGGAAGAAAAAGAAGATATCTTAGGATTAATAGAAGAGAAAAAAAAAAATTTAGAACCTCTCGAAAAAGGATCGCAATATATTAAAGAATTGAGTGAAATTGCATTATTAGAGATTGAGATCGAGTCATACGATTCTGCTGAGCGTAACCTTTTAATTTGTCTTGAGTACTTTAAAAATTTAAAGGATAGTTTAGGAATTGCCGCTACATATGGTCTTCTCGGGACTCTATTTTTTAAAAAGGAGAATTACTTAGATTCTATTGAATATTACCTTAAAGCTTATGAATTGTATATAGAACTTAACCAGAAAACGGAAGAAATTACTTGTTTAAGAATCATTGGACAATCTTGGATGAAATTGGGAGATCTTGGTAAAGCAAACCAATATTTGCTTGAATGTTCTGCTAAATCCGCGGATTACAACGATATCTATAGCTTGTTAGACTGTCTTGGATTCCTAATAACAATTCACGAAGAACAAAAAGAATGGGACATTGTATACGAGTTGTACCTTAAATCATTAGAAGCCTTTAAGGAGCTAAAGGACTCTAAAGGGATCACAACCTCTTACTTTAACCTGGGTATAATAGATCAGAAGCATAATCGATACGACGCTTCGCTTCTTAATTTTAAAAATGGTACAAATTACGCGATCGACGCTAATTATTCAGAGCTAATAATAAAGGGCTTGAGTTATGTTGCCCAAACGTTATTTTACTTAGGAAAAATAAAGTCCGCCAGTATAGAGTTAATAAAAGCATTATCTCTTGCTAGAAAGTTGAACGCTAAAAATACAATAACACAAATTAAAATTCTATTAAAGTCATTTGGTATGGATGAAGAGACAATACAGAGATTCCTTGATAACAATCAAACGGATGAAATTAGCGGATATAATTAAATACTGTGATAAAATAATCTTATTAAAAAATTATATTAGACTATTTTTATATGAATGAATTAAATCCTAAAAATAAATTAGAATGTCTTGTCCTTATTGCGGTAAAAAAGTAGAATCTGGTTGGAGATTTTGCAGATATTGTAATAAGCCCTTGATCGCATCAGTTAAATTTAAAGATTCAAGTAAAATCAATCATAAATTTGATGAAATTCCTCAAGAAATAAATGATTTAGATAATAGTTATACTTTTTTTGAAGCAAATGTAATTGAAGACGAAGAAATTGATAAGGAGTTGTCTTCTATAAATAAATCTCTAGATGAATTGAATTATTCTAGTGAACCAATTGGACATCTACTATTAAAAAAGGCAAGTTTATACTATAAAAAGCGAGATTTTAACGAAAGTCTCAGAAACCTTAATGACGCACTATATTACTTTAAAAGCGAGAAGGATATTCTGAATTTAGCTGTTGTACATAACGAAATAGGACTAATAAAAGAAGAATTAGGTTTCTTTGAAGAATCAATATATCAATTTGATGCCGCTTTAGATATCTTAGATGGTCTTAATGAAAAAGGAAAAATTGTACAAGTATATAACAATCTGGGGAATGTATATCATTTAATTAAAGATGTTGAAAATTCATATAAATATTATCAAAAAGCATTAACAATATCAGAGGAATCAAACCTCCTATACGAAGAGGTAAAATCAAGTAGCAATTTAGTGGAAATTTTGTTCACATTAAAGGATTTTGAAAGAATTAGTAGAATTTTGGACAGAAATTATCACTTTTTTAACGATAATAACGATAAATACGGTACAATAATCACTCTCATAAAATATGGGAAGTTGTGTTATTATAAAGGAGAAGATTATTACGATCAATCATTAAATCATTTTTCCGATGCTTTAGTATTGATCAACGATTCATCTTTTGAAGTGTCTGTCTATGAAAAGGCAAAGATGGAATGGGAGATATATCATTTCGTTGGCAAAATATACTTGGTTTACGAGAATTACGTTGAATCAGAAGAAAATCTTCAAAAAAGTCTTGAATCAGTTAGAACATTCGAAGTAAGAGAGAATATTAAGGAAGGTATAATCTTGGAAGACTTAGCTAATTTATACTATCAAAATGGTAATTATCAGAAATCTTTGGAATATTACGAATTATCAATTGAAATATATCAAAAATTTGGCGAGAAAGGGAAAATTGCTGACAATCTAAGTGCTGTTGCCAGTTTAAACGTTAATAACATAAATAATAAAAGAGTAGCGCTAAACTACTACAAGCAGGCTTTAGATCTTTACGAAGAGTTAAATTATACTAAAGATGTCGCAGAAATTTTACTAAATATAGGTGATATTTACTTATCTCAATCGGATTTTCAATCAGCTTTATCCGCTTTTCAGGAAGCAGAACAACATTATAAAATACTGCAGGATGAGTTAAAAAGAAATCAAATTCTTAAAAAAATAGACTATATCACAGATAGAATTTGAGTACTTAACTAAAATCTTCCTTTTTGTAGGTTTTTCGCTCAAATTCTTCAAATCCTAGCGATGATATAAAATTATATGATACAAGGTTATTTACATAGACTTCACAACGTAGTTCTTTTACTTCCCTTTCTTTGAAATAATTCCACGCCGCCATTCCCAACACTGTTCCTAATCCTTTTCGTTGAAATCTTGGGAGAACTCCCAAACCCGCAATAATTCCGATTTCATTGTAATCTCCCTCAAAGTCTAATATCACAAAACCTGCGTCGGATCCATATACCTTGGCGATTAATATTAATGTTTTAGGAAAATCAAAGATTATTTTTAGCGACTCAATGTTTATCGGAGAAAAGGGCGTGTTTGAAACCATCCAACTACGGTTGTATAGGTACATTACGCTTGCTAAGTCTTTTTCAGTTGATTCTCTGATTTTTGCTTGTAAGATATTTTTTTCGACTTTTTCTTTTAAATCGTTATCGAATTTTGCTGTAATTTTGCTAACAGGTAATCTCATTTGGATGTAAGTCAATCCTTCGCTTTCAATACGATCTTCGATGTCAACGATCTCTTTTTGTACCTGAGTATCGTTTTCGAATGCCAAGAAAAAGGACCGAAGTCTTTGTTTTTTAAAATTGATATTTGAATTAAGCATCATTTGTTATAATCTCGGATTAGTAAAAAAACCAATTAATCGACGTCTTCAATCTCAAAATCTTCTTTCTTGTATGCTTTAACGTCAAATTCTTCGAAACCGAGAGCCATTATAAACGAGTAAGAAACTACATTGTCTTTATACACTTCACACCTCAGTTCCTTAACACCATGCTTTTTTAAATACTTCCAGGCTTCTAATCCGACGCATAATCCTAACTTTTTACGCTGAAATTTCGGTAAAACGCCTAATGCGGCTATAACACCGATATCCTTTGCTTTTCCTTCAAAATCCAATATCGCGAAGGCACCATCGATACCGTATACTGATGCGATTAAAACAACGGTGTCAGGATCGTTAAATATCTTCTTCAACGATGTCAAGTCTAATGGGCGAAAGGGAACAGAGCTTGTTAACCATGCTCTATTATAAATGTTTATGATACTTTTGAGATCTTCCTTCTTCCCTTCATTTAATGTTCTAATTTTGGCACGTAAAAAGTTTTGTTTTATTTTTTCCTCTATTAGAGTCTCAAATTTTGGAGTGATATTGCTAACAGGCAATCTCATTTGTTTGTAGACCATCCCGTTTTGCAAAATCTCCTCTTCGATTGTTGCAAATTCGCTTTTCTTTTTAGCTTTCAATTCTAGCGACGCAAAAAAAGCACGGATCCTATTTTTTTTTAAATCTCGTTTTGATCTACTCATAGTGACTAAAGATTATTCTACAAGCGATTAAGGGATATTATTGTTGATTCTTCAATTTCTGTATTAATGTAACCCTTTTCCCTCAAACTTTTAAGACCCTGCTGAATATCTCTGCTAAAACTCGATTCCTCTAAAAGATTTTTGTTTTCACATGAAAATTCGAAATTTGATCTAATCGCCATATCATCTTCGATTCTCTCTTTAAGAAGTTTTTTCAGTTTGTAAATCTCATTTTCTGTCTCGTAAATTTTGCTAGGGTCGTTTCTTATATAACCTGGTAAAATTACATCCATATATTCTTCAAATTCCTCCTCATCTTCTATGAACATAGCGTAAAGCGGCATATATATCCACTGAATCGGTTTTTTAAATAGTTCAGATTTATCGTCGTCGATAGAACAATTTTCTAATTCAGTTGCTTCTTTTAAACAAGTATTCACCTTAATTTGGATAATTTGTTTGATCTCGGAAAAAAGTTGTTCTAAAACATTCTTTGATTCCCTAAGATTTAGGATTTGATTTTGTTTTTCCTCTTTAAACTGCGCCAGCTGGTTGTCTCTATCGCTAAGCTGTAAATTTAATGATCCTTCGTATTCTTGCAGTTTTTCTTTAGCCTTATTATCGATTTCTTCTGCTAATACCTTAGATTCGTTAAATTTTTTCTCGATCGTGTTTATATATTCCACAGATTCTCCAATCGCCTCCCGTAAATACGAAATATAATTGGAAATTGTGGATTTTAACTCCATAAAGGTCTTTCGAGTTAAAACATTGCTAGAACTATACATTTTATTTTTCTTGATAATATCTTCTAAACCTAACTCGAATGTTTTGAAAACTAAAGAAAGATTGGTGATAATTCGTTTTTTTGCGCTGTTATTCCACACATCAATCCTGTCTTTTTCTAATTTAACTTTCTTGCTAACTTGACTATCGTTAATAATCGATGAGGTTTTACTGATCTGGCTTGAATATCGTGCTTCAATATCTTTCAAATTAACATTAAGATCAAGTAACCACTTGTCTACTTCCTTACTGACTAGCTCTATTTGGGTTTTCCAACGCAATGAGTTCCCTCTCATAGTCTCAATAGTCTGATGATATTGGTCGGCGATTTGTAACGCGTTTTCAGTGGAAAGAGCAGCTTCAAGTGGCATGTAATCGATAATTTTTTTATAGGTGAGCTGAGGTAATAGAACTAGTAAGCTATTTAAAAATCCCGGAGAAACCAAACCATCTATTTTTAACTCGTGAAATTCTGATTCTTCCTCCTTCCCTATTTCTTTTGCCCCAATGTCAGTGTATTTAAATACTTCTATAACTTTATTCATTACTTCTATTTTACTCAATTCCTCTACATTTCTAAGTATGTGACCAATAAGAGGTTGTCGAGGGGGATTGGAGTATGTTCCTTGATTTTTGAATAGTAATAGTCCATCAAGGATAATATGTTTAGAAAGAGTTCCCGGAAGACTTTCAAAAGGCCATAATAATCTAGAAAAGGAGAGAATTTTATGTCGTTCGCCTAAATTTTTTGTTAGAAGGTGAAAATTCAATGCTAATTCTTCATTTTGAGTGATTGGTGGTAAGGACGTTGGTCTTCTTAAAAACAGTGGCAAAAGTAGTTGATTACCATGAATAGTCATGATATAATAGTGTTTTGAATTGTGGTATTACTTATTATTAAAATGATTAAGGAAATACATTTTTATTAATTTTGTGTATATCAACCCTAAAAAATACCCAAAATAAAAAGATTGTAGTAAAGGAAAATTACTTTGAGTTTATTTCAAAGTTTCGTAAGAGTTGGCAATAACAATAATAAGTAGCGATAAAAGTATAATAAGTGGAGGGGCTATAGCTCTTACATGTGGTAAATTTAACGCATCTAAAACTCCTTGCATGATTCTACCAAGAAAGTACAAAAAGAACCCAATAGCGTTTAATGCATACGATCTTCTTAATACTCCAAAAGTTTTAAATGCTAAATATATGTAAATGAAAGGAATAATTACCACAAACAAAGGTAATAATACGAGCGTTAAAATAAATCTCCCTACAGGATAAGACCAAGTTCCAATAGTTATTGTAACGAGGTCAATAATGTAGTTGTATTGATTAGGTAGATCAGGATCCATGAATACCTCATCAGGAATCGATAAAGCCAAGATTCCTATTATTACTGGGATTGCGATGAGAGCTGCTTTTAACAGATACATTAAATTATTTCTATTTTTAAACCAATCCATAAGATTAAATGGTTTTCCTTTCTCTTTAGCGATTTCAGTGTTTGTAGGAAATAATAAAATTCCAAGGACACCCATTAAGCAAGCAGTAGCCATCCAGGTAAAAAAAGTAGACATTCTGAATGTTAACATAAGATAGAACACAACAATCTCGTCATCAAGTGTTGTAATTAATTCTGGAATGTAAAAATAGTACGCAATCAAAAACACTCTCGAAGCGGCTAAAAATAGAAACAATACCGAAAAAAATAGCCAGTATATCCGTTTTGAACTTCTAAACCTCATCAAAATAAAATACGCAAATATCAGAAAATAATAACCCACAATGACAAAATATAATCCTGATTCAATAGCATCAAAAAACGAGAAAAATTGAAAGGAAACATCTTGCGAAATCATATACTATCAAACTCGTAATATTTGTTTGGAATTAATTAGGTGACTTGAATATAATTTTAAATTAATATTATCATGTTTTTATTATTTTTAATATTAATCTTATGAAAGTGCACCTAATTAAAAAAGTAGAAAAGTCTGTTTTGATTTACTTGCACACTAATCTTTTAGTAAAAAGTTATGATAGTAGAAGCCAATATAGAAACTTTTAATTCTTTGCTTAAAAGACGGGGATTTATATGGGGACCTAGCCCAGAAATTTACGGCGGATTAGCTGGTTTTTACTCCTACGGACCTGCTGGAATGGCACTTAAGAACAACATACTTTCGATATTTCGCACCGAATTAAACTCTCTAGGATTCGGAGAAGTAGAATGTCCAACTATAATGCCTGAAATTGTATGGAAAGCTTCTGGTCATCTCGAACGCTTTATTGATCCAATAATCAAATGTCCAAATTGTGCAACCGTATTTCGAGCTGATAAATTCTTACAGGAGAAGCTCCATGGAAAATTGATCGACGGTCTTTCTTTTGGCGAAATGGAATCGTTGCTTAAGGAAAATAGTTTAACATGTTCTAAATGCGATACGATTCTAGAAAAAATTGAAGAATACAATTTAATGATAAAGACACATATTGGAACAGATACTACAGCTTTTTTACGACCTGAAACTGCCACCACAACATACTTGCTCTTTAATCGTTTGGATCAAGATGCGCGTAGGCAATACCCCATCCAAGTTTTTCAATATGGAAAAGCGTATAGAAACGAAATCTCCCCAAGACAAGGAGTATTACGTATGAGAGCGTTTGATCAATTTGAGATTCAATTATTTATTAGTAAGGAACAAGAAATGGATTTCCCTGATTTTGATGATGTGAAGCAGACAAAATTGCCTCTTCTGGATTGGAAATTGCAGGCAAAGAACATTAAATCTCCTAAAAAAACATCGCTAAAAGAAGCAATATCGAAAGGTCTACTTAAAAAGCCCGCTTATGCTTATTGTTTGTATGTCGCTTACTACTTAACCAAATTCTTGGGATTTCCGGAAGAAGTTATTAGATTCAGGCAACACTCACCAAGCGAAAGAGCCCATTATGCCGACGATGCTTGGGATTTAGAGATTTCTACGGTTCAATTTGGGTTGGTTGAGATTTGTGGGATTCACGACAGAACTAATTACGATTTAAAACGCCACGCAGAATTTTCCAACAAAAACTTTGAAGTAGCTATGGGTAAAGATCCAAAACAAAAAGAAATCCCCCAAATTCTTGAGATTGCATTTGGAATCGATAGAATCTTATATACGCTTTTAGAATCTGTTTTTACTGTAGAAAGTGAGCGCATTAATCTAAAATTACCCTCTGCTTTAGCTCCCAACGCTGTTGCGGTCTTTCCATTAGTTAAAAACAGAGCTAATATTGTGGACTTTGCAAAAAATGTGCAAAAGTACCTTATCAAACATCGAATTAAGTCATTTTACGACGATGCTGGAGGAATAGGTAAACGGTACCGTAGACAAGACGAGTTAGGAACACCATTTTGCGTTACGATTGATTATGATTCATTAACCGACGATACTGTAACACTAAGGTATAAAGACTCTATGGAGCAGATAAGAACAAACTACAAAAACCTCCCAGATTTACTCGGAAATAATAATTAGAGGTACTTGAGTTTATTAATAATTTTTTTGATCCTAATTTTTAAGTTTAAAATCGACATACTCACGCCTCAGAAAAAAATTTTAAAGAGAAGAAGGTTTTTCTTTTATAATATTTTCTTACATATACCTTAATTGCTATTGAGTAGTTCAGATGGCTTGCCGAAATTATTTTTACTATCTTGGAAAAAAAAGCGTATGGTCAAAGATATTTGTTCTGTTAGTGTTAATATCTCTCGTTTCATTTATTTTTTCGGGAAATTTCCCAAAAAATAGCGATCAAAAGCAAATTGAATTGATTCAACTTGATTCAAATGCAAAAATATCTGAATCTCTCGATATTTTTCAAAATCCTTATACCATTAATTTTACAGAAATATACAATTTCTTTAAACAAAATTACGAATCTGATCTAGATTATGTAGTTCCTATTTATCTTAGATCGGGAGATAACTTGGGAGTAATTACTGATAACACATCGTATTCCTACGATAATTTGTTCCTTTATAACACTCTCTTAAAGGGTAAAATGACGGCTAGCGATCTATACTCCACATATTTAGAGTTAAAAAACACACCGTTATATAGCGAGATAAATTTAACTCAATTTCAATATGGATTCATTCATTCCATGAACGGAACTACAGGAGAGGAAAAGGACACAGATAGATATCTTATAGAAAATTTACTCCCGATTTTTCTATTGATAGAAAATATTGGAAATGAGTTAAATAGTCTTGTAATAAACGATAGAAGTCCTAATCAGGATGTTGAAGAGATGTTTAAGTTGATCAATTCCACCGAATTTTACGATTCAACGAATAAAGGATTTTACCATTACAACTCATCAACAACAGCAGAAAAATATACAGAAGATAATTTATATTCAATTCTAGCTAATCTGTTGATTAAAAATACACCAGAAGTTAGCAGTGAGATTAGAAACAGAGCGTACTCGTTAGCAAACGAAACTATAGATGTTCTTTTCGAGAAAATGTGGGATTCAACTAATCTTGGATTTTACAAAAATACTGATGATGAAACCTGGACAATTACAATACCGGGTCCAGGAGACGATGACAAATATTTAAGCGTGAACGCACTTGGAATTTGGGTTTTATCCGAATATTATGCAAATACAAAACAATCAATATACCTCACCAATGCTTCTTTGCTTTACGACAAGATTGTGGAGACATTATGGAACTCCACTTATGAAATGTTTGAGTATAAGGGAAATAAAGTATGGGGCCAAACGGCACCTCCAGGAGATCTAGTTATAGATTTAGAGTCTAATGCCGTCATGATGAGTGCGTGTTCAAAGCTTTTTGAAATTACTGGTAATTATTCCTATTACAATCGTACGATTCAATTATTTGAATCAATAGAAAAATACTTTTTCAACCATACTTTAAATGCTTACAATACGACTCACGCTGATAATAGTAAAAACCTTAATACGAATTTAAAACTATGCGAAGCGCATTTGAACGCTAAAAATGTATACGATCAAGCTGATCTGGTTTCAAACTTTAATACTACAACCCCTACCCCTAATCTAATAATAGGGCAAGACACTCTAAAAGTCACCAGTAATTATACCTTCTCTTCTGCTTACGCATATTACAATATAACTAACGCTAATGTCTCATTTACTGTTCGTTATCCAAATGGAACAATTATTCTAAAGGAAAACAAATCGACTATCAATGATGGTGTCGAATACTTTATGTTTAGAGTTAATGAAACCCTGCCTATAGGTGATGATTATTCAGTTTACATTTTTGCCAATAGAAGCTACTTCAAAACCTCCTCTAATTTGTTAAAATTTAATGTAATATCAGGAATCACAAACGAATCCTTGCAAGGGTTAAACACGGAATTTCTTCAAGGAGAGACAAAAAATATTACAATCGTCGTTAAAAGCATTCGCAAATTTACGATCTCTACTGTTTTAACTATCTATAGTACTGGATTAAATACTTATTCTCAATTAGTGACTATCAACCCAACAGGAATAACGAGTATCGAAGTAAATATTACAGCTAAATCCGATGCGCCATCCACAAATCACACTGCTACTATTATTTTTTCAAGAGGGATCAACACCTTTTTAACCATGGAGGGAAACTTTTCGACGACTAGCGCCCTAGAACTTAAAACGCTTTTGTTTAATAGTCAAAGTGTACAAGGAGGAACCGTACAATTTTCGTTAAGCCTAAAGAACAATCTACCTGATGACGCTCAATTAATAAATATTACATTTTCTGGAGATCTTATTAATACATTAGAGGATCAGATTACATTTCAGCCAAACGAGTTAAAATCCTTAACTTATTCGGTTTTACTTAACAGTAGTATCGAAACTGACAACATTACGATTAATTTAAACATTCTGAAAGGAGCAAATGTAATAATCTCCGAAGAAATAAGGGTTGAAATATTACCTGATCTATCCATTGTTGAAGTAAGTTTTCCTGAACGAGTCTCTCAGGGTTCTCTTGCAACATTAATTCTTGTTCTTCAAAATAACAAAGCAGAAATTCAAAACATTTCTTTATATGTGAACGGATTAAGAGTTGATTTAGGTTCAGGATCATTAAAACCTGGTTTGAACAGGATTGAATACTCTGTTATCCCTACTATTAATCCCTATGATTTCGCTCCAAAAACCTATAATTTCGAGGTCAAATCGGAAAGAGATATTACGCTTTCCATATATCAATTTACAGTTCAGCCGGAAATCACCGCGTCTAATATCTTGTTTTTCTATGTGACACCTCTCGCTATCCCTGTTGCTGTAATTTTGTATTATAAAAGCAAGGAACTCATACAAAAAAGGTTGACAAGATGAGGATATATCAGAATTTTAAAAAGAGGAGCCATTGTTTCCTTTACATCAGTTTTGTACTTTTTATAATATTATCTAGCGTTTATTTAGCATCGGTTAACTTAGATAAAAATCAGAATTCATCGTACATCGAAAATATGTCTTCTAATGGAATGCTAAATACTGAAAATTTAAAACTTTCAAGCAACGGTCGAATTACTCTAAACTTAACTGAAATAAGTCAAAACACTACGATCGTTAGAAGAGTATTCCAATCGATTAACTTCACAATAAATACAACAGGATTTACTAATGTTAACTTCACTCAGATTGTTTTTCCAGATGCAATCTCTCCTGTTCCAATAAATATGAGTCAATCGGTAGGGGAGAATTGGACTTATGTATATACTCCTGCGTACAATGCTCCCTTAGGATTTCACGAAGTGTCGTTTTTAATTTATAACAAGTCAGAATATCAATTGAACACCCAAAAAACCAACATTAATTTCACTATTATACCTAATGTGGTGGTAAACTTAAATAAATACCTCTACAACCTAGGAGAAACCGTCTCAGGCGAACTAGTAGTGTACGATCTCGAAAATCTTAATTGGACGGTCAGTGTGTCGACGGGAACTAATCCCGCAACAGAGTCTATTCTATTTGATATCGAATCTCCTAAACCCACATTTAGCTTTTCTTTCGCACTCGATAGTAGATTTTCGTTCAACAGAGCTTATTATGTTAAAGTCAATGTTACCGATAAGGCAGTTATTAACCAAACTCGTCGCTATTTTGAATTTTTTATCCAAAATTCCGCTCCCTCGATTAATCAATCTTCAATTGAAGTATCTCCTAATCAAATTAAACGCTCAGAAAATGTAACCATAAGATTTGATGCTTACGATCTGGAGTCTCTTGCAGAATTAAACGCATCTCTAACAATTAAAGATTCAGAAGGCGGTTTAGTTGCAACTTATAAAGACGATCAATTAACAGACTATGATAATGGTACATTTGAAAAAACATTTGAAATCTCTAAAAGCCGTCCTTTAGGTCAATATCGAATAAATATAACCGTGTATGATCCTCAATTAAGAGAGGGCTCGAGTTATGCCTATTTTACTGTAACTAACAACGCACCCAAGATCCAAAATTATACCATTAATGATTTTACAAATAACGAGAGTATAACTGTGATATATGGTGAAGATCTTGTGTTCAAATTCAATGTAACCGACGAGGAAAACACGATCGATTATATCACTGTGGCGATTATCAACGAGGATAACGAGTGGTTTAATATATCGAAGAAATATGTTAGTGTGAACTTCTCAATAACTATTCGTACTGTGGATCTAAAAACCGGTTTATGGAACGTGTATGTGTTTGCTACAGATGTCGACGGCGCCACTGTAAGTCTCAGTTCAGATTTGAACATTGCTCCTCAAGAAATTAGGATTGAACCAAACTTTTTCGACGAGTTTTATCCTTGGTTGATGTTTATCATAGGATTAGCTATTGGTGGTGCTATAGCTAGTATCATTGTTCTTTGTTTAGCTTCTAGGAAAAAGAGAAAACTTCCTACGACTCCTGAAGAATTACCAGGGGAACTCAAGGAGAAAAAGGTTAAAGAAGGAGAAGTCGAAATAGAAAAGAAACGCAAAAGATTTAAGAAAGAAAGAAAGGCTAAAAAAGATAAAGTCAAAGAAACAGAGGAACTAAGAGATAAAGAAAAACCAGAAGAGAAACCAAAAATAGAAGAGTCGAAAGAAGAGAAGGAAGAACCTAAAAAGAAAGAACCCAAATCCGAAATCACTAGAAGAAAAATTAAAAGAAAACTAAAGTAATAAAATAAAAAATTTTTAAGATAATCTTTTCTCTCTTTTTTATTGCAAAACTTCGTGTAATTTATACAGAAACTTGCCTAATTTACCTTCGTAATTTCCCGCAGAGATTCTCGTAACGCCAGGAACTTTTACGGCCGCTTCAATGCCTAACTTCATTCCTTTTTTAACGACTTCTTCCGTAGCACCGTCTAATACGATCTCAAAAACTCCTCCATCACCCTCTCGAAGCGCAGAGTCATCGACCTTGGCTCTTAAGGTTGGACAGTACTTATGATTGGTGGAAGCAAACAAACCCGGGATGTTTTCGTAACGTGTTCCTACTTTAGAGCCCGATGGGACAACGCCTCCCGGAAAAGGGGCAATAAGATTTTCTACATCTTTTATGGCTTCTACGGCTTTTTCAGCGGCTTCTAATGCTGAGGCTTGATCCTTTCCAATTATAAGAAAATTGCCTCCAGCGACACCCTTTCCTGCTTTAAATGCACTTTGAATAACGAATTCTCCTCCCATGATCGGAATTTTCCAAGCAGGAAATGGAAATCCTTCCGCCTTTTCTTCGTACTTGTCTCCGAAAAATTTGAGTTGATATCCCGTTTTCACCTCAAAATCCTTTTCTGGGTCTAATGATACATCAAACGCATCGAAACATGCTGTTGTAGGGCATGTAAGAATACATTGACCTATACGATGTAACATTGCGTTTCCTACTTTTTTCTTGTCGTTCATGAAGAACATCAAGATAATACCAGGACGTTTATCCGGCGTTTTATCTGCGGGTACAAACACATCAATAGCTGCTTCGGCATCACATCCTATTCCTGATGTTCCATAGCCAGTAGCTTCTTGAGCAGCAATTTTTACCCACTTTTCGTTCTTTGCTGTAATCAATATTCGAGTAAAGATACCCCCAAAGCCTTCACAATACGTATCCTCTATTTCAACACCATTTAATTCCATATTTGTCACTTTTTCGTTTAAAAATTACCAATTTGAATCTTACAATTGATTATTAAATTTTGATTTTATATAAAATTTTAAAAAATTTAGGAAAATTTAATAAAAATAAGGTAGATAATATCATACCTTAAACTAAAGATACCAATATAAAAAGTAGATGTAAAATGAGCGAGGAAAAGGTTTTAAAAATAGGAGTGCACAAAAACGGTACCATTGGCTCATCTTTGCTCCTTTCCTTCTTGTTAGATGAGAGAGCAGAAGCAACTAGACTTAATATTCGAGAAGTAACCTCTGGACCCAAAATGCATCCCCCAGAACATTGTGTAGATACTATGAAAGAGCTATTAAAATGGGAACCTGAACTTATTTTAATGTCCAGCCCTAACGCAGCTCTTAAAGGACCTAAGGCAGCTCGCGAATTAGTGGGCAATATCCCAACTATCGTAGTATCTGATGATCCAGCAAGAAAGGCGATTGATGAATACAAAGAGAAAAACATGGGATACATCATCGTAAAATGCGATAGCATGATTGGAGCTCGTAGACCATTTCTTGATCCTGTAGAAATGAGTATCTTTAACGCAGATTTACTAAAAGTTCTCTCTATCACAGGTGTATTTAATATAATCGTGGAGGAGCTAAATAAAGTAATAATGGACATGCTAGAAGGTCGAACCCCAACTCTTCCCCAAATTGAAATCGATGCATCCACAGCCACTAAGGCTGCAAAATTTACTAATCCTTATGCGAGAGCTAAAGCAATTGCTGCGTTTGAATTAGCGGCATCAGTATCAAAAATAACAGGAAAAGCTTGTTTTGTTCTAAAAGAAAGAGAAGAATACATGCCTTTGCTGGCAGCAGCTCATGAAATGATGAAAACTGCTGCAAAATTGTGTGCAGAAGCAAGAGAAATCGAAAAATCAAACGATACCGTATTAAGAACACCCCATCACGCCAAGCAGCGCCTACTAACGAAAAGAAAATTAATGGAAAAAGAGCAGTAGGTCAAAAGGTTTAGAGTTTGATAAGTAATTAATTAACTTATAATTTTTTTTACTTATTTGTGTTATACATTAAAGAAATTATTTCAAGTTTTTATATCCGCATTTTGGATAACTTCTCTTAAATTATCGAAATCCTCGCTATTTAAAATGTTCATAATACCCGTAAACACTTCAGGTTCCTTGTTTTTTGATATTGCCATTAAAACAGCTCCGTTCGAAACCTCCTTCACAAGAACATAGGAGGAATCAGATTCATATACCACTGTAGATAACACTAAAGGACTTATGTTTTGAACATTCAATATTTTCATTATTGTTTGATAGATTGAATACAGATTAGAATCCAGAGTCCCGATCTCGAATTTCATGAATTCTAACGGAGATAATTCGAATTTACCTAAGGTGGAGGCGATTAACAAACCATCAGGTTGGTTAAACACGAGATAATCGGCTAAAGTATTAAGTTTCAATTGGTCCAAGTTATGCCGGATTTTACCTAATAACTGCATACTTAAAGTGCTTTTTTGAATCTCGTAGTCAAGAATTTCAATTAAACGATGTTGAGCGCTTCCTTCTTTTACAGAAACTGGCGTAAAACTTACTTTATTACGAATCTCTTCATCTAATTCGTCCGTTAACGTTTTAAAAACTTCATCTTCCTCTGAATTAGGTAAATCTATTTTGTTTATTAGTACGTAAACCTTGTCGATTTCAGGACTATAGGTGAAAATATACTCCAGAAACTTATCAAAAACGTCTCTAATTCTACTTTCGACAATAGTGGAATCTACCATATAAATTGCGGTTTTTACTTCGGAAAATATCAACGGTCTCTGAGACTCTGAAAAATACCTTTCCAAATATCGCTCCTGTCCACCAGCATCCCAGATGCTCAACTCTAAAATGCCTCTGAAAATGAAATTTTCTCTAGAAATTCCTTTGGTAGGTTTAATGTTAGCTACCTTCATGAAGTTGTACCCTAAGCAGGTTGTTCTCATTAATGAGGTTTTGCCTGCTCCCGCAGGTCCGAATAGGAGTATTTTTATACTTATTCACCCGTTATTATGATTGATTTTACTTCTTTACTGATGTTAATTTAAAAAAATAATAGTTTGAAATATTTATAAAACTTTACATTAAAATAATTTTAATCAGCGTTATTAAATTTTCTTATACGATTGTAATTTTTTCTAATGGTAAAATATCAAAAATGTCGTTATTGAGTATCAAAATCTAGATAAGTTTTATATCTAAAAAATGCTTAAAAACGCTGTTTAATTTGGATAATTGATATATTTATTTAAATTAAAAAAACAAATAATTGAAAGATTATGGATCTAATTAATTATATTCGAAATGTTCCAGATTGGCCTAAAGCTGGGATTCAGTTTAAAGATATAACAACACTGTGTAAAGCTCACGCCCCATTTAAGGAATCAATCGACAGAATTGTAAATCATTTTCGTGGTAAGGGAATTACAAAAGTTGCGGCAATCGAAGCTCGTGGATATGTTTTTGGAGGTGCTATTGCCTATTTAATGGGTGCTGGTTTCGTGTTAATCAGAAAACCAGGGAAATTACCTGCCGAAACAATAAAAGAAACTTACGAATTGGAGTACGGGACCGATAGCATCGAAATGCATGTAGATAGCATTGAAAATGGAGAGAAAGTTCTGTTATTTGACGATTTATTAGCAACTGGGGGAACTGCTAAAGCGGCATGTAACCTGATTGAGAAGGCGGGTGGCAAAATAGAAGGGATTGCGTTTGTTATTGAACTAACTGGAAGTTTGCATGGAAGAGACCAATTAAAAGAATATGAGCTACTTTCATTAATAGAAATCCCAGTAGAAGAATAGGAAATGATATTACATTTAGAAATAAGTGATTATTATGGTTAAAATAGGAATAATTGGGGGAAGTGGATTAGATAACCCAGATATATTAAAAGATGCAAAAGATGTAGAAGTGGATACATCTTTTGGAAAACCCACCTCACCTTTAAAGACGGGCAAAATTGAAGGAGTAGATGTCGTACTAATAGCACGACACGGAAGAGAACATACTATTCCTCCTACTCAAGTTAATTACAGAGCAAATATACAAGCGTTAAAGGACCAAGGATGCACTCACATTTTAGCAACCACGGCTTGCGGTAGTCTGAGGGAACAAATCGACAGGGGTGATTTAGTCATACTCGACCAATTTATCGATTTCACTCGGTTAAGAAAAGTTTCTTTTTTTGAAAAGTTCGAACCAGGAGACATGAAACATACACCAATGGCAGATCCTTACAACGAAGATTTACGTAAAATACTCATCGATACCGCAAAAGAACTGAACATCAAATTTCACGAAAAAGGAACTGTAGTGACTATCGAAGGTCCAAGATTTTCTACAAGGGCGGAGTCCAATATGTTTAGGATTTGGGGCGCAGATGTGATTAACATGAGTATTGCTCCCGAAACGGCTTTAGCTAACGAAGCGGTCATTCCTTACGCTGCAGTCGCGATGTCTACGGATTATGATTGTTGGAAAACTGATGAAGCGCCTGTCACTTGGAATGAAATTTTAGAAGTTTTCAGTAAGAATGTAGAACATGTAATTGCGTTACTGACAAATGCTATACCTAAAATAAGCTAAATTTTTCTTTTTTTATTGGTTTTTCTGTAATTTGAATAAACCAACTTCTATTTATAGCTCTGGATGGACAAATTCTTTTTTAATTTTAATAAAATTGATATTTTCTTATACTTTTTACATACTTAAGTAGGACTTTTTAAATCGATCAATATTAACACTATACTTATCATGGTAAGCATTCGCTTTTTGGGTAGTTGCAGAGAAGTCGGACGATCTGGGATTCTGATTGAATCAAAAGATGGAATATGTTGTCTATTAGACTATGGTGTTAGATTTAGTAAGGAAGAGCGGTTACCTCTCGATTACAATTCCAAAAATATTAAAGCTGTAGCGCTGTCTCACTGTCATATAGATCACTCCGGTGCGATACCCTACATATACACTAAGAATTCAATCCCATTGTTAACTAACCCACTAACTCTCGATATTTCAAAGGCACTTATAAAAGATATGATTAGGATATCTAGCTATTCGTATCCTTTTGGTTCTAAAGAAATACGAAAAATGATTCAAAACGCATATTTTGTGAAAAGTCACGTAAAATATCGTATAAAGGACGATTTTTTTATATCATTTTATAACGCTGGACATATTCCTGGAAGCGTATCCATTTTAGTAGAGGTAGATGGAAAAAGAATTCTCTATACTGGAGACATTAACACGGGTAATACTAATTTAGTGAAAAAATCTAAAACTTTAGAATTCCCTGAAATCGATGCGTGTATTATTGAGTCAACATATGCATTAAAGGAACACCCTCCTCGCGAAGAATTAGAGAAAAAATTCACAGAAAATGTAATTAATGTAACAGAAAATGGAGGAAAAGTGTTGGTTCCAGCTTTTGGAGTAGCGCGCTCCCAAGAAGCTCTTATGATTTTATGGAAGCATAACTACACGGGAAAAATCTTCTTAGATGGAATGGCGAAATTAATTTCCATGATGTATTTAGATTATCCCGAGTATTTGAAGGATATTAAACAATATAAGGATGCACTTAAAAGAACGAGGTTTATCTCGAAAAGAAAGACAAGGGATATGGCTCTTAAATCCAACGGCGTGATAGTTTCTCCATCAGGGATGCTAAAGGGAGGTGCTGCTCTTAATTACATCAAAGAAGTATTAGATGATACCTCCTCGGCAATTTATCTTGTTGGTTATCAAGTTGAAGGTACTCCTGGTAGAATGCTAATTGATAGTGGTCAATTCGAGTTTACTGAAAACGGAAATAAATTGGACCAAGAAAAGATTTCCCTGCAAGCAAGGTGTAGTTACGATTATTTTGACTTTTCAAGCCACGCAGACAAAAATCAATTGAAAAGTTATGTCGAAGATTTATTTTTTAGAAATCGTACCTCAAAAAATGTATTTTGCATACACGGTGATAATAAATCCACCACTTCATTTGCTAGCGTATTAAGTGACAATAGTTTTAATTCTGTCGCTCCCGAAGTTGGTGAGGTATATAAAATTTAAAATAAGTTTTAAAACGCTGTTTGTTAATGGAGCTGTAATTCGATTACTTTATCACAATTTTCTAAAAACTTTTTGATCGAATTCAACGGGATTTTGGTTCCAGCTGCAGGAGGGTGACCCCCACCTAAAAAATCAATCTTGCTAAGCTTAGAAGCTTCTCTTATCACTTCGGAAAGGTTTATACCCTTATCTATAATATTCTGGTGTGCTCTAGCGGACACTTTATACACGTCCTCTCCTTCTCTCTTAGCCATTCCAAATAAAGGTTTTTCTTTGTTAATTTTATTGTTGTTATCAAAAATTAACATCGAAGATATTACTCCAACAATAGTTTCAGGGATAATTTCCTCTCCTAGAAAGTATTGTAGATTATTTAGCTGTTTAATTCTATCTTCCATTTGGATCCATTCTAAAGCTTTCACCAACGATTTGTTGTAATTTGAGATTACCTCTTGAGCTTGAGAAAACAATTTCTCACTCCCTCCCATCGCAATGGTGATCCCTAGCGATGCATTAGATGTACGTCCACATGCATTTAGCAAAATTGAAAAGTCGTGTAAATCGTACATGTAGCTGCCTTTCTTTCCTTGCTTTAAAATATATCGTTTTATTATTAGTTTGTTTATTACTTCTGAAGGATTTTCGTTGAGTTTCAAAGAGCTATACTTAATAATCCCTGAAGAGAGGATTTTTTTCTCTTCTTCACTTAATTCAGTTAGATTTTTTATCGTCCCATCGGGTTTTTCAATTAAAATTCCAAGACTTTTGAGAAATAGTAGCGATTTATTAACATCCCCTGACAAGCCTGGCAATTGAATTTCTGTTGAGTATCCAATTGCTTCATTTAAAGGTTTCATTGAGGAATAATTTAAATCGTTAAATATTTCAATTAAATTAGCTGTTAAAGCATCTTTTTCTATAATTAGATTAATTCCGGTAAAACCTCTCTTATTATCTTGGTTTTGGATATCTCCAATTGCACCTATAAGAGCGATTGGAGATAAATCCACATTTTTTCCGTTTAAGCTTTTTGCAAATAAGTAACACATTCCAGCCCCTGATACTTCATTGCTTCCATCCAGTTCGTAGAAATAGGGATTAAGGTGCCACGGTTTGGTACTATCGTAAACTTTCTTTAAATCACTTCTGTTTTCTTTTTTCGCCACGCCTTGGGGTAAGTGGTGGTCTAAAATAATAAACGGTGGATTTGGATCTCCCCTAGATAAGCATTTAACAAGCTCAAGATATTGTCCGCTTCCAAAGTCTGAAAAAATGTAATATTTTTGGACATCCTTCTCAATTAAAGCAATTTTCTGTATTTCAGTTTTCTCTAATTGTTTTAAAGCAGTGATTTGAAAAGGGATATTCTCTCTATAAAGCGCTTTTCCTAAAATAGCCCCCGAAGACAAACCATCTGCGTCGATATGAGTAAATATGTGTACAGACAATTCTCTTTTTCTTACGACATCTATGAATTTATTTTTCGCTTGATCTATATCTATCCGTAATTGGTCGATGTGAGGATTAATTTCTTCCATGTCTAATTTTTATTCAAAATTTACAAAATGTGTTAATATTTTTTATTATTCTACGTATAATAAATAATCATAATTTCAAAAAATTCTATTTGGTGAAGTACAATGCATCATGTAAAAATTAACGATTTGGCCTTTAATATTGTCAAGGATTTAATGGACAATAAGGAAAAGTATGGAGTGGAAGTAAATAAGCTGTCAACAGAAGCAACGGTTTTAGATCTAACTAATGGCTCGTGGATCGCGGGAAAATTGGTAGGAGAGATTTGTATGGGAGGATTGGGAACTGTAGAATTCACATCTTTCAACATTGGTAAGCACTACCTACCTGCTGTGAATGTGTACACTTCTCATCCCGTATTATCGTGTATGGCCTCGCAATTGGCGGGATGGAGCGTAAAGCTTAAAAAGGAAGTGGAAAAGGATGGCAAAGTAAAAAAGAAAGTGGTATTTCAATCTTTAGGCTCTGGACCCGCGAGAGCAAAGGCTCGTAGTGAGAAATTGTTTGAAGAAATTCCCTACACGGACGAGTCTGAATATGCAGTGTTAGTATTCGAAACACGACAGATGCCTAACGAAGAGGTTTTAGAAATTGTTTCTACGAAGTGTAATGTCAGCCCAAGTAATACCTACGCCGTATGCGCTCCTACTGCGTGTATTGTTGGTTCGATTCAAGTCGCTGCGAGAATTGTTGAGACGGGCATCCATAAATTGCACGAGATTCACTTTCCTCTCGAGATGTTAAAAGAGGGGTTCGGAACTACCTCAATAGCCCCTATTCCTAAAGATGATTTTGCTGCAATGGGAACTACTAACGATTCTATTATCGCAGCAGGTCAAACTTTCTACACTATTGATGTGGAAAAAGAAAAAGAATCTGAGCTTTTTGAACTCTTGGAAAAAGCCCCAGCAGATCAATCCCCAAGTTATGGAAAGCCGTTTAATACCATATTCAAAGAAGCAGAATACGATTTTTACAAGATCGATCCAGGATTATTCGCTCCAGCTACTTACACGGTCAATAACGTTAAAACTGGACATACGATTACAGTTGGAAATATAAATTATGAATTATTGAAACAATCCTACAAATTAGATTAATCTAAAATTAGATTTTTTTTTATATTCTCTGTTCTTCTTCTTTAAATATTAGTTAATTCTTCCTCATATTTCATGATTTCAGCCGGAGAAATGTCTCGATCGAACTTTATTTCTGTTTGAAATCCTAAATACGCACACGCTAACCTCGCTGCGGCAGCAATTTCGGCTTTTTTTAACGTAATTGAATACTCATCATCCCTAAATTGAGTTTCGTCATAGGGATATTTTTGATACTTTTGTTCGTTGGTCCTTAATGTCCTTTCAGTTTTCATTTTAAAAAGTAACGATGCCATCTTATCTGCTACTGTAAAATGCAATTGGTTTTTTATAACTAACCTAGTAATATTGTTTATATCAAAGTAATTTAAGTTTTCAAACTTCGCTCTCAAATAACTCTTAAGATTCTCGGAGTTCCGCTCGCATTCAATTTCCGTCCAGTCGTGTATAGCTAATCTTCTGCGAAAGAATATCAATTCCCAATCAATCTCCAATTCTTTCAAAAACTCTAACAGTTTATCGTCGTTAGGCTTTTTTGCTTCGATAACTAAGTATAACTGGAGACCATAATACTTGTGTTCTTGCTGAAGAAAAAATCCTCTTTGTTGCATTGAGGCTAAGATTTTCAATTTCAAAGAGTAAATATTGTCTGATAGGTTTTTTTTTCCGCAACTTAAATAGATGACGTTTCCCTCTTCGCTGATATATTCTGAATCCAAAAATCCCAAAATACTATCGTTGTTTTCTTTAATAAAACCCATTAAACCAGCAAGAGTAGGCTTAACGTCGTATTTAATTAAATCTTTTTCGTGAATTGTCACATAATCATACTTAGTTCCTCCAATGGCAAGTTTTATCGAGTTAAGAATTAAATCGTTTTCTGTGCCGAAAACATTGATAATCGAATCATTAATGGGGAAAACTTCTTCCTCTAGTATTCTAATATCTGCCATTGAACTTTCGTAGGGATCTGGCTCATCTAACATCTTATTTAACAAAGGTGCTTCGCTAGGTTCCACCTCAATCTCGTAATCCTTTGCTAAATCTTTACGAACTACACAAAAAGCACGTCCCTTGGCATTATACATGGAAAGCGAAGTATGTTCGTCAATAACAGCTCTAAATTTTTCTGTGATCTTATTATCAGAGTTGTTAGATCTTGGAGATCTTCTTCTTCGAATTTTAACCAACCAAAAAAAGTTGTTTTAAGTCTTATATTTAATATAATATTTAGGTTTTAAATTATTATGTACTAATTTTATTTGATAGGGATTTAAAAATTTCTAGAATATATTGATAACAAGAATAGATGGCTTATTTTTAGTATACTACTCTTCTAAACTATACAAACCGTCTTTTTTAACGTACGTCATTTGAGAGCCAAAGGTATTTTCTATGATATATTTGTCGCCTTGTACTTCGATTAATCTAATAGAATATGGGAGCCGTCTTTGTTCTAAAATTTCCTCTTCTATCTTTTTTTTCTCCTCAGGTTCCATATTATTACAGCTAAAATTAATTAATAGTCCTATATAACGCTAGTATTTCATAAAAAATAAGTTTATTGGCATAAATCAGATTAATTGCAATTAATATCCTCGTACTATATAATGATATATAAGTTATAATTAGTTTTAACGATAAATTCTTAAAACAAAAAATTTACGAATAATGGCTTCAAATTAAGCCAATCTATTTCCAAATTCAAGTTTTTTGAATTTCCAGAAATTATTTAAAATACAAATTAAAAATCTCTTATTAAAAAAACGAAAAAAAATTAATAAAAAAAAGAGTTTAAATTATAAACAAACATTTGAGTAATTAATAGCTGATCCTATTTTTTTAAATACTTTACATTTTTTCTGATTAATCATGGCTAAAAACGTGTTAGACATTGGATTTTTTAGTGGTATGTATAGCCAAGTTAATGGGACTGCTCACGCTGTCAGATTTTTATCTGAAGCGATTGCAAAACTTGGTCACAATGTGCACGTATATGCCCCCAAGATCGAAAATGGATACAAAAAACCCTCCTCTCTGCATTTTCACGATATTGGAGGAGTAAGGATTGATTCTAAAACTGGTTTCGTGCTAAGTTTTCCAATACATAAAATCTTTTTATGTCAGGAAGATTTTCTCGATATTGCTCACATTCACACCCACGCAACTGTGGGTGCGATGGCAATTAATTGGGCTAAATATTTAGGAATTCCTATGATCGGAACTCATAACAGTCCCTTAGCTTTTTACACTACTCAATATATTCCTGGGATTGGAAAATCCTTGGCAAAATTTGATATTGTATGGAGATACGAAAGACATATATTAGACAAGTACGACTTCACTCATGTAGCAACCAAGTCCAAAAAGGAATTACTATGTAACCAGAAGTTTAAAGAACCTATTGTATGTCTCACTAATGGTGTTCACGATCTCTATTATACAGATTTGAAAGCGAACGGTATTCGAGAAAAGTACGATTTGGGAGATGACAAACTTGTACTTTATGCTTCGAGGTTATCCCCTGAAAAACATCCTGTAAGCATCATTAGGACTTTTAAGCAAATCCACAAAGAAGTTCCTGATTCTCAATTAGTTCTTGTGGGAAGTCCAGGACCATCGGCTAAGGTTGTAAAAGGATTAATTAAGAAAAATGGGATAGGGAAGTATGTAAAATACTTAGGGAGAGTCCCATTTATAGATCTTTTAAAATTATACAATACTGTGGATCTTTCCATATTGTGGTCGTGGGTGGAAGCAGAAGGGCTTGTTCTAATTGAAGCTATGGCACAAGGCACTCCAAATGTTGGTTCCAACGGATATGGTATTAAGGATGTAATACGACACGGGGAAACTGGATATTTGGCTGACAATTTAGACAAGTTTAAAAAGTATGTTGTAAAGTTATTGAAAGACGACGACCTAAGAGCACAATTCGGGAAAAATGCAAAAATTACTGCACAGCAATATAAAATTAGTAATGTAGCTAAAATGTGGATAGAGTTGTATAAATTTACTATCAACGAGTTATATCCTTTGAGATATTATAAAAAGGATAGAAAAGAACGGGTGCAACTAGTTAGAGATTTTATTGCTAGCATGCCAAATGTGTCCCTTTAGATATTCAAAAGTTATACTCTACTCTTAATTTACCTAATTTTGCACGGCAGGAGTCGCATAGACTATAAGATTTATAATCGATATCTTTTATATTGCTTGAAAATTTCATGACACAATTCTTATTTCCGCAATGTGCCGTGTCTAAAATAAGGTGTCCGACCTCATGCAATGTTTCTTTTACTACTCGAGACTCAAATATGTCTTCGTTTTTATGTTTGTTATAAAACTCTTCTTTTAAAATTATTGTTGAAACTACGCAACAACTGTGTTTTAAATGTGCCTCTCCGTAAAGAAACACAATTTGTGTATCGCTGCTGGAATAAAGAGGAAGGTCAGTTATCGCTACTATCATGTCTAAGTTCTTTTCGATTCGTTTGTCAATCAAAATTTGATAAAATTTATTAGTAGGATGGAGTTCCATTTTCTTTGACTTAACATTTTCGTCTTTATTCTTCCTTTTTACCCCCTTTTTGAGTAGATCTTCATTTAGGTTGAGAGAACCCAAATTCGTAATGGTGTAAAAGAAATTGTGATAAGTCATTTCTAAATGATTCCTAATCTCTAGAAATATGTTATCTTCGTATTTACCCAAAAAAATAATTCCCAAATGACATGGAAAAAGTCGTTTTTTCTTCTGAGGATCAACTAAAGCAATTTCCACTGGTTTGGACAAGATACCTATTTTATTTACAAGTTTTAATACTTTCTTCCGAAGTCTGGCCTTTATTTCGTACCTGTCTATTTCTTTGTAATACTTACGGAACTTTCGAAACTGCCTTTTCAGTTTTTTAACACTTGACATTAAATATGATACGGTAAGAGCTTTAGTAAATAATATCTTTCAATAATTAAAATTTATGCTCATAAATCTAGATCCTCACATTGTAAATAAAACTTAAATAATTGAATCATTGGACTTTTACGCCATAATTATTATGTATTTAAGTATATAGTAATATTACTAAATTAAAGAAGCTTATTTCCTACTAGAAGTATGACAGAATCAATTGAAAGCTCAGAAATAAAAGGAGAAAACGACACATCTGAAAAGATCGAAAAGGATTTTATTCCGCACTTTTTTCCAACATATAGAGTAAAAAGCAAGATATACCCAGTTCCAATTGTAATCGCAGTAGTATTCTCAGGGATTCTAGCTTACTTAACCTATGTAGAAGCGGGAATCCAAATTGATGGCGGTTACGTCTCAGAAGCGGAGTTAGGTCCAATGGCTGGTATATTAAACGGAATTATATTCACTGTGGTTGCAGCGGTGTTTTCATTTATTATTATCTTCTTTGTAAAGAAAAGAGGAATTAACATTCTAAAATACCTTTTTGGATTCAGTTTTGGTCTTGTTGGATTTTTCATCACCCTGTTTTTTGGACAAATTTTAATATATCTCGTCTTTTACAACCTTCCATACTCACCCATGATATTGGCGTTTTACTACGCGTGGTATTATTTGTCCTTTTATTTGACTGGAGTTTTTACTTTTGTCATTATTTACTCATACTTTACCTCTAAATCAGTGTTTACAAAAAATTTTCTTGTATTGTACATTGGATTGCTTATAGGGGCTTTCATGGGAGCTGTTATGTGGTTGTGGACTACTCTAGCGATTCTTATCGGTATTTCTTTGTGGGACATGTTTGCTGTTTTATATAAAAGAGGGCCTATTAAAGAAATGATTGAAATTGCATCTAGAGGAGATGAAAACGATCCTTTAGAACAAAATAAGTTAGAAACACAATTAAAAGAAGGAGAAGTGCAATATGACACTTCTAAATTAGAAATAGGAATCGGAGATATAGCCTTCTATAGTATGTTAGCGTCAAGTGCCTTAATTCAAACTAATAATCTTCTAGTAATGATCTTTACATCAATTGCTATAATTTTTGGAACGGGAGTGACCATCATGGGATTAAAAAGAAACAAAGTGCTTCCGGGATTGCCAATTTCTATATTTTTAGGAATAGGTGTAATGTTGTTGTCGTGGTTTTTATTTTCTCTTTTTGGAATTTAGTAGATTTATTTTTTTTTTGAACGAAATTTTTGTTTAATGTGAATTAAAGTTTTTAATCTCTTTCCATTATTATTTATAACAATATCCATAATTGTATTATCTTAGATCCATATGATTGAAATAAATGATATAAATACTATTTCTATTATAGGAGCTGGAACTATGGGACGTGAAATCTCCCAAGTTGCGTTGATGGCAGGATTTAGTAAAGTTGTTCTAAACGATTTAGATGTCGAAGCTATAAAAAGTGCTGTGAAATTCATTCAAAACGGCTTAAATAAATTACAAAGTAAAGGACAACTAAAAGCGGATCAAGACCCAGAATCATTAATGAAAAAGTTGGTAATAGAAGTTAATCTAAAGGAAGCAGTTAAAGAAGCGGACTTTGTTATAGAAGCGGTCCCTGAAATTATGAAAGTCAAACAGGAAGTATTTAAGGAGTTAGGCATTTATTCCCCAAAACACGCTGTTCTGGCTACAAATACATCAAATATGAGAGTTACTCATATTGCTATTCCCTCTGGACGCCCAGATAAAGTCGTTGGCATGCATTTTTTTACTCCGATTGTGGTGTTACAATTGATTGAAATTATTAAAGGAGAGAAAACATCGGAAGAAACTATGAATCTAGCGTTTAAATTGGGAAGCCGGTTACCCGCTTTGAAAGGTCCTAGAGTATTGGTCAGAATTGAAAAGGAAACTCCCGGTTTTATTGTGAATCGACTTACCGCTGCATCTAGTATCTATCTTTCTTGGTTATTAGATGAAGCGGAGAAAAAAGGATTATCTCACAGAAACATTGACGAGGATGTGGTGGCTATTCAAGGAAAGGGTTTAGGGCCATTCGCCAAATGGGATTATTTAGGACTCGATGTTATTATGCACAGTTTTGACTACTATTCCCAGACATTATCTCCTGATTTTGCTCCAAGTAAGCTGTTTACTAAATTATTTAACGAGAATAAATTAGGCAAGAAAACAGGTGAGGGTTTTTACAAGTGGGACGATAATGGACAACCAGATATCATATCGACTCAAAAAGCAAATATGTTCAATTTCGAATTGTTTATGGCAATTCAATTCAACGAAGGGTGTAAATTATTAGAAGAAGGCGTAGTAAGAGGGTATAAAAATGTAGACAACGCTATTATCGCCGGTATGGACATGCCTGGACCATTTAGTGTGGGGAAACACAAATATCTCGAGTGGTCAAAATTGTTAGAGGATTTCGCTGAAAAATCGGGGAAATTGTATCTCAAACCTTGCGATACCATGAAATCAGGCGATTTTTTGTCTAAAAAGCTATAGTAATCTCGGTTGAATCTACTTTTAACTTTAAAGTGTATAATGTCTTAAATTTATGACGATAAATAATATATTAGTAGCAGGCGCTGGGCAAATGGGGCATGGAATTGCTCAGATCGCACTAATGGCAGGATATAATGTTAGTTTATACGATATAAATCAAGAGTTCCTAAAGTTAGCTAAGAGCCGTATTTTGAAAGGGTTAAAAATTAGCGTTTCAAAAGGTATTTTTTCCTCAGAAGCTACTTGTCAAGAAATATTAGAGAAGCTTGTTTTAACTAATAACTTAAGAAAATCCATCAAGAATGTTGATTTTGTATTTGAAGCAATACCAGAAAAACCGGAGTTAAAAGAAAAGTTTTACGCAGAATCCGGAAAATATGGTCCTAAGGACACCATTTACGCTTCTAATACTTCAACAATTAGCATAAAACAATTGGCGAAAGCGTCACCCAATCCAGAAAATGTCGTAGGTATGCATTTCTTTTATCCAGTTCCGCGTCAATGTTGCGTAGAGGTAATGCAGACCGAATACACTTCAGATCGAACTTTAAATACTGCCACCACAATGGGGGCAAACTTGCCGTGTATTAAGGGAAAACGGTTGGTTGCGCTCTGTTATAAAGATTCGCCAGGTTTCATTGCAAACAGACTTCTGTTAACCGGTCAATTATACATTAATTGGGTAGTAGATAAAGCGTACGAGTTAGGGGTATCTTGTGAGCAAATAGATCTGGATGCTGGGGGAGGAACGCTTATACCAATGGGGCCCTGCGAATTAAACGACTATCTCGGTTTGGATACGGCTTATAATAGTATGCGGTATTTCGAATTATTTGTATCAAAAGACTTTACACCTGGAAAAGTGCTTACAAACTTGGTGACAAACGGAAATTATGGTAAAAAAACGGGAAAAGGTTTTTACGAGTGGACTCCAGATGGAAAACCAATAAAAAAAGGATTAAAAAAGACGGGATTATTTGATCCAGAGACGCTATTAGCGATTCAGTTAAACGAGGGATGTAAACTTATTGAAGAAGGAGTAGTCAAAGGATATAAAATCATTGACGAAGTAATGTTAAGAGGTACTTCAATGCCGGGTCCTTTTGGTCCTGGAAAAAGAAATTACCAAAACTGGTGTGAATTATTGGAAGAACTAACAACAAAAACCGGAAATAAGATTTTCAAGCCATGTGAGCTTATGAAATCGGGAAACTTCAAAAATTATAGAGCTTAAATAATTTAAATCCAGATTTCAATTCTTCTATGATTTGTTAGGGTCTTGCCAGTAACTAGTTGATTTTCACTTAAATCTAATTTTTCCAAGGATGGATGCGTTAAAAGCCAATTTGGTACTGCTTTTATGCTGTTTCCCATCAAATCGAGTAATTTGAGAAATTTTAACTTTACTAATGAGGTTGGAATTGCTTTGATATTTTGATCTCTTATCACGATTTCCTCCAATTCATTTAACCACTGGAGTTGTTGAGGAATGAAATTGATTTGAAATCCGTAGTATCCATATATATAAATACCAATTACATTTCCGTCACTATTGAGCTTATAATTGATTGCGCAAGTCTTAGATACCGATTCATCTTTTTCTAATTTTTTAAGTTTCTGACCCGTTAATACTTCTAATAGTCCTAAAACGGGAGCCTCGTCGGAAATCACCCCTTCATCTTGATATTTCTGTGAGAAATTAGATTTAACTAAAGATATTAAGGATTGAGGAATTGAGTTCAACGAAAAATTGTTCGATAGGCTAAGTTTCTTAAGAGAGGTCAACTTGTCCAAGAAATCAGGCAATTTTTTGAAATTATTATAGTTCAAGTAAAGCGAGTCTAATTCTTTCAAATATTCCATAGTCCAAGGTAGGATTTCAAGTCTGTTGTTCCATAAATTCAAATATTTTAATTTTGTAAGGTTCCCGATGGATGTTGGTATAGAATCTAGTCCTAATCCCGCCAAGTTTAGCGATACAACGCGATTCTTTTTCTTATTTACTCCATAAACCGTATTTTTTCCATGTTTTGCAAGCAGATAGTCTAATTCGAATAGAAAACATGCGTCTCGAAATCTTACTTCATAATCAGATTCAAGCCTTTTTTTAATAGATTCTTTAATTATTTTGGATGGTGGTTTGTTCTGTAGTTCGAAGAATTTTATTATGCGAAAAAGGTTTCTTATTGATTTCTCCTGCGTAATTACCCAGGAAATTGGTATTAAAGTTCGTTCGGGGTAGAGATGATGAGCGCACATTACAGCCTGATTTCTAACTTCAACGCTTTCATCCGAAATCATCGCACTCTCCAGTTTATTATAAACTTGTTTGCTTTTTACTCTAAGATCGTTTAATAGATTTATGCATTTCGCTCGAATTTTCGGATTTTTGCTAAATTCTAATAACATTAGTATGGATTCACTTAATTGCTCTTTTCTATATTTTTTATTATTAAAACTCGAAATAATCCTTTTAATCTCGTATAAATCGCTCAATTCTATTCTATTAGTTAGTTAATAGGTTTATATCAATTTTGATTAATCTATATAATATTTGTCTTATATAATTGCTTGTTATAATTCCAAGTTTAATTCAAGTCTTAGTTTCGTAAAGCTTAAATTTTACTAAAACAATTAATGTCAAATAATCGGAATTTCAGTGTTGAATCTATGAGATTTGTAGAAGGATTAAAAAAAATTTTTAGCCAAAAACTGTTTGCGTTTATTTTTCTTGCTTATATTGTCTGCTACATATTATTAATGGTAGGAATAAATTTTCTTAGCAACTCTTTAATAATAGGGATTACCTTTTACGCAATTGGAACACTAGTTGCATTCACTACAGTGCTTTTCGTGTTTTCAATCCTCATTGCTGTCGAAGATATGAAGCTTGTGTTAATTATAATTGTCGCTATTATTACTGTCCCTCTAGCGATCGTTTATTCCTTTTACTTCGCACTATTTTACTTCTTTGCTCTGTTAACAAATCACCTTTTAACCGCGATTTTTGTGTTTAACTTTGGAATTGAGACTTCTCAAGGATTTGATAATACATTGTACAAAAAAAAGGGCTCAAGAAACTTTACTCGCGCTTTAGAATTTATATTCTTTGGAATTTTAACTATAATTCTTATGTATTTTACCTGGACATATCTATTTTCGTTTGAACCTCTTTTAGCAGACACATTTTATATTATCATTTGGATTGACTTAGCCATCATCGTAATCGTGTTGCTTAAGCTTTTATTTACGAAGAAATTCGCCGGATACATAACATTGTTTTTCTTTCTCGCGTTTTTGTATGTACTTTACATCGTTGCAGTGGCGTTAAAGGATATATTATTTCTTGGAGGAGGGTTTACTTTGTTTTCTTTAGTAATCGACCTATTTTTGTTTATATACATGATGGGGGCTATATTTGGAAGAGTGGATTTCATAAAAGAGAAAATTAAAATTATTCGTGGAGACACAATTGCACTATTTGTCATGGTAATGAAGCTACTTTACGGTTCATTAGTTCTCGATGTTCTTCCTCCTTTACAACCCGCACAATCAATCATCCTATTCTGGTGGTTACTTATACTATCCGTCGGATTTACCTTCTTGTTTGGGTTCTTCTCCGTCTTACTCCACAAAGAAGGTGGAAAGAAACGATAACCCTAACTAATAAACCCTAATATTTTTATACCCTTAACACAACGTATTTAATAACTCTAATTCAACTAAAAAAGTAAAAAGAATATTATGAGCTTCATAAGCGGTTTAAAAAAGATAACTGATACCACTATATACAAATTCATTTTCTCCTTGTTCTTCATTTCAATGATACTAATTTTAGTCGGCTTGTTCCTGAGAGCAAATCCCTCGATTATTATGTTCATATTCTTCTTTTGTGGCGTGTTAGTCGGCTATTGCCTAATTCTATTTGGAATTTCCTTTTTCATCTCTACTGAAAAACTGAAGCTACTACACTTGATAATCATTCTTGGATTATCAATCCCAATTCTCTTAGTTTACCTATTCTCCTTACCAGTAATATTTCCGTATTTTTTTATTATTGACCAAATCATAACTGCGTTCTTTGCATTTAAGTTTTGTATCGATTACTCTCAGAAATTTGACGATTTTCTTTACAAGTATCCAAAAACTAGAAAAATTACGCGATTACTTGAATTTTTCGTAGTTGGGGCAATCGATCTTATCGTGCTAGTTCTCTCTTGGATATTTTTTTTCTCGGCAAGACCTTCAACTGCAAATATTTTTTTCATTGTATTTATCATAGATACAGCCTTGCTTGTATTCGTTGGTTTGAGACTACTGCTGCTTAAAAAATTCTCTGCCTACATATCGGTGTTTTTTCTACTAACTTTAGCGTATGTATCTTACATAGTTATTAGTATTATCTACGAGTATAACTCTGAAGGAACAACAATCATACCAATCTCAATACTATTCGATATTATTCTTTTTGTATACATAATTGGTTCCGTATTTTCTCGAGTAGATTACCTTAAGGAGAAGTTAAGATATGTAGGTGCCGATACCATTGCTCTATTCATTATTAGTACCAAACTTATCGTTCAGGTTATGAATATCGCAGACGCTCTACCGTGGATTGAAACTGCAATTAGACCACAACGAGACATGTTTCTCGTATTTTTATTCATCGCATTCACTCTCCTATTTGGATTGATTGCCATCTTCACTCACAAACCAGAGATAGATACCCCCGAGACAGTCACTGAAGTTACCCGCGAAGTCGAAGAAGAGGAATAGTAACATAATCTTTATAAAAATTCTCTTGAATTAACATTTTTTTTTCCTTCTTTTTTTCCCGTTTAACTAAAATATTTAACAGCTCAGACAAATTGGCATAAACTTATTTTGTCGTATCTCCCCAAAAGTAACAATCTTACATCGGAGCTTGCATATCTGAGTTAATTCAAGCGTAACTGAGCGTGGAAATTTTAACTTACTGGTACGTATGAATGCATTAAAAGATGTATCGTGTTTATAGATTATTTAATAAAATATTTTTAATTATTAAAATTGGTGATGCTCATTACTGAATCTCAATCACCTAAATCAGGCTTAGAAAAGATTATTTTGTTCTTCAACCAAGAACTTGAAGTGAACAAACCCATCGATATTGCAGAAGTGGTGGAGAGAACGGGGTTGTCTTGGACCTATGTAAAAAAGATGTTAGACAAGCTAAAACAAGAAGAATATTGCGGTTTTCATTTTGAAAAACTTGGAAATAGTTGGGTGTCTTGGAAAGACAGAGAACACATCATTAAGAAACTTGACGATACTTGTGGGCGATTTTTGCTTGATGAAAACGGAAACGAAGATTATGGATAATGTTCTAAGCTGGATCACTAGCTTTCTTTCTATTACATTTATACATAAATTTAAATTCTAAGTGAAGTGAAATTGAAAATCTCAACCAAGCAATTACTAGAGCTTTTAATTAATTCTTGGCCAGCTAAAGATTATTTTCTTTTAAATGGCTGGATTCTTAGGTTTACGAACGGTGTTACTTCTCGAGCTAACTCGGTAATTCCTCTAAGATACGCAGGAAACAAGAAAACACTTATTCAAGATATTAACCTTGTAGAAAAAGCTTACGCTGCGTTTAACCTTCCAGCCACTTACACCATTACCGATTACTATCGTCCAAAATCTTTAGTTAAGGAATTACTCGCAGAAGATTATCAAATAATTACTCCAACTTGGGCTTTAATTTGTTCAATTAACCAACTTAATATTCAGAGAATAAAAAATTCAGTTAATTTTGAGTTTAAGGATACTCGCGTAAAGCCAATCTCAGCATTTTTAGCGGAGTATTCTCATAGATCAGAGTACGATCAAAAAATCATTGAACAAATCTCCCAAAAGATAGTTATTCCTCAGAAGCGGTATCTAATTGCTAAAATTGGTGACGAAATTGTAGGGACAATTACTGGAATCTTAGAACCTCGGGGATATTTGTATATCGCAGATCTATTGGTTAAGCCGCAATTTAGACGAAATAAGATTGCTAGCGCGCTCCTATCTAAACTTATCAATGATTGGGCACTTCAAAACGGTGCTAGCACTATATGGCTCCAAGTAGAGAAGGATAATACCGTAGCGCTTGATTTATACGGGAAACTACGATTTTCAAAAGCGTATAGTTATTATTACTTACAAAAGAAGGTAGTAATTAATAGGTGATATGGAAGAAGGATGGATTGGAATATACAAATTAGTTTTCTTTGAATTCCAATTCCATCTCTTCTTCATTTTCGATATAATATGGAAAGATTAACAGTAATTCGTTTAACGATGAGTTTAGAGCTTTTAGATTGTCTAGAGCAATTGAGTGGAAAATTTCCTCGTGGGGAAAGCACACTTCTATCGCAGTGTACATTCCTTCTAAAGCAAGCCTTATAGAATTATAATTTTCAACAACTTTTGCTTTATATTCCGCGATATTTTTCTTTTCTTCACTCATCTTATTCAACTCTTTACAAATAACTTTTTAAATTCATTTATTCTTACTAGAAGGATGGTAATACTGAAATATTAATAATTCCGAGTCCAATTTTTATAAATTATGCGTACTAAACACTACTTATATTTCGATTTTAAGTATCTGTTAATAAATATTAATAAGTTTTTCAGAATAACTGAGAGTTCCCTTTAAATTTAACTCATTAAAAGGTATTATTTTAATTTCATTAAAGGCTGCAGTTATCTATGAAAATTCTTAATAAAGTTTTAAGCTTTTTATTAACTAATAAGTATGGATTTTATAAACTTCTAAAAAGAAAAAAAATCTTCCATAATCTCTATGTGACCATTAGAACAGAAATAAACAAAAGAGAGATACTTCATTCCCCTCCTTTTAGTAAAAAGTGGTATAATAAGTACATAATTGTCTCTTGGGATCCTATTAAATTAGCTTCTATGGCATTAGCAATAAATAGAATTGATAAATTAAATATTGAAGGAGCTTTTTCGGAGTTTGGAGTGTATCTTGGTGAGACAAGTGAAATAATCCATAATCTTGCTCCCGAAAGAAAATTGTATTTATTTGATACATTTGAAGGATTTCCAGAAGAATTTTTAGAACAAAAAGAATATGTAGGAAGATTTAAACCCCCAGACTTATTTTCCATCAAGGCAAAGTTTGGTGCTTCCAGAAATATTATAATTAGGAAAGGAATATTTCCAGATACAACAAAGGGATTAGAAGAACTAAGATTTGCTTTTGTGAACATTGACGCCGATTTATACAAATCAACCCTAGAAGGTTTAAAATTCTTTTATCCTAGAGTTGTGAAAGGAGGATATATATTTATTCACGATTATAATAATCCCGCGGAATCTAATGCCGGAGTCTATCGCGCTGTTAATGAGTTTATGATGGATAAACCAGAAAAAATTGTCGAAATTCCTGATGCTTTAGGAACAGTGATTTTACGGAAGTTGTAAATAGTACTATTATTTAAGTGTAAAATTTATTATTATTCTATCGCTTTCTAGAATATTCTATTTAATGTATTTATAAATATTATACTTCAGATATTTATTGATGGGAAGTGCTTATAGTAACTTCATAAAGATTCATAAACTTATTTTCTATTTATTAGCTTTTTTATAAAAATAGTTAAATAGGTAGAAAACTACCAATTAATCCTTCAGGTGGATTGAAAGCCAGAGGTCATCCACTTGGTGTTACGGGTGTCGCCCAAGTTATAGAATTAGTGCGGTAATTAAGAGGGGAAGCCGGCATAAGACAAATTGATGTGCAAAAATTGGAATAACATGCAATTTTGGGGGATTTGGCAGTAATATCCTGTGAATTTTGGTAGAGAGATAGTAATTTTTTACTTTTTCTTACATCCTTTTATTAAAAAGATCAGAGATAACCCGATTCCAAGGATATGTATAAGCAATAGTCCAAGTGAGAGAAAGAAGCTAACATAAGTATCAACCCAGTATGGATGTTGTAATTGAAATTCAAAGAACAGGTCGAAATTTTCTTGAATCAGATCTCCATCCACATTAAAAGTAGCGATTACATTCCCAATTAATGTGAGATTGTCGTATTGATTCAACTCTACTATATCTCCTCCACCCATAGCTGTTGTTACACATTTTTCCCCATATCCGCATGTGTCCACATGATGGTTAATATCTCTAGAAATTAAACATACATCGTTTTTATAAACAAGATAATCGATATCGTCAATGTCAACCATGCCTACAATTCCACTTTTATAAATCCTACAGGTAATATCGTACGAATATTCCGCAGAAAACTCGTTCTGAACCGTAAACTCTGCTCTTAAATAACCGTTTCCTTTCTCGTATTCCTTTACAAATTCTTTTGCTTGGATGTATTTAGGTCTATTTCTTGTGATATAGATTGTACTTGGAAACGCAACAATCAATCCTATGAAACAAATAAGACTTAGCAATATTATCGCAAGTTTCTTAATGGAAATCTCCTCGACTATTTTATACTAGTTAGTATTAATAAAGAGATTTTTTGGGAAATCAAGTACTTAGGCATTTCTCTGATGGTTTTTCTTCCTTTCTTTATTCATGTCTTTAAGGAATTTTAATTTTTTTTTCTTCCTCGCAAGAACTAGCTCACTATCGTCAATCCCAGAAGAGGACAGAGAATAACTACGGGGAGTCATAGTTCGTGGAGCTAAACCCCCTCCTATCCCACTAAGCGACCGTTTTCCCTTCCTTAATCTATCGTCTTCATCGAATCTAATTTGGGTTTTTAGAGTTCCAATTTCTTCTTTTAGCGATTTTATTCTTAATTTTCGTTTTTCGTCGTCAAGATAATATTTATCCCACAAATGTTTTTCCCACTGTTCCATTTTCTCATCTCCTTAGAATTTAAGTATAAAAATATATTGAATTAGTTCTAGATTAAGCTCCTAATAGAAAAAAAGTACATTTTAATTTATAAATTTATAGCAATTCCTCGTAATCTCAAGGTGTGAAATCTCACACAATCTCTCACTAACTTTAAATGATATCAAATATTTGACTTCTTAACTTTTACTATAAAATTCTATAGGATAACAAGTAATGAAAGTAGAAAAATCTAGCCAAGATCTTGAAAACGAGGTTATTTACGCTGGGCTTTGCATTCACTGTGGTTCCTGTAACGCGTTTTGTCCTCACATGGACTTTAATAAAGAGACTGGAGAAGCTTTTGTTGTAGACGAATGCGCTGAAACCGTAGGTCTTTGTTATAATGCGTGTCCTCGCAGTTTTTTACCTATTAGCGAAATTGAATATAAAATGTTCGGAACTAATAGAGTGGATCTTGCGTTTGGCGTATATAAAGACATCGTACAAGTAAAACCTAAGAACAAAGAATCAATTCTCTACAATTTAGTGTTAGCTGCATTCGAAGAAGGCGTAGTAAAACATTTTGTATTGAGCGAGCAAAAAAGCAAAAAACCACCAGTCGCGTTTCCCGTTGTTGTAGATAACGCTAAAGAAGCTAAGAAGTACGTCCCAGAATCTACTATGGCAAACGCTGGACCTTTAATTACGGGGATTGGTCAAGCTTATTTGCAGAAAAAGCGAGACATTGGTATTATTGGCAATCCGTGCCATTTACAAGGATTAGCTAAGATTCTGACCTCTGAATTTAACACTGGTGCGGAGAGAACCTCTTTAAAAATTGCTTATTGTTGTTCTTCTGGAGGACTGGCGGGTTGCAAGTATTGCACTGACTTCTCCGGAGAATTCAGTGACTTATCGTATTCTCCTTGGGGTGCACCTGATAGAGAAGCGCTGATTATCGTAAGAACCGAAGTTGGACAACAAGTCTTAGATGCAGCAGTTAAGAAGAAATACTTAGAAGTTAGTAATAAGAATCCTGATCTCAGCGAGATGAAAAAGTTTCTCAACAAGAAGCGTAAAAAGAACTTTAAAACACTCTTAGGCAGAGATCTAGTTAAAGCTAAATATTTAAAACTAAATGTGGACGAGCTAAAGGATGTTTTAGAGGAATAATCAAATTCCTTTCTTATTTTTCTTATTTATTAGTTTAAATTTTATAGTTAACTAGTATTAGTAGCAAGAAATTGTGAAATCTAATGATTTCAAAAGAAATCACAGAGAAAAAGCTTTTAGATGTTTTTTATTTGATGAAGTTGGATAAAGTAGTTAACAAGGCACCAAAAGAAGCGGTTATAGAGATCTTTGAGCAAAAAGATAGCGAAGAACATAATAGGTTCGTCAAAAACGGTGTCCTAAAAATCTTTATGTCTGCTAAAAGCTACGAAGAGCGCGTGAAATACGTTGCTGCGAATTTTGCGATGAAAAGTGCAAAAAAAGATCTTGGAAAACGATTTTCAAAGTTCGGATTTTTATGTGTAATTCTTCTATTTGTGTATGCTTTTGTTAATATCGCATTAACGATGCTTTCAAAAATGATATCTTATATGTTGGGGATCATGCTTGCACTTATAGCTTTTTTGATAATTTCTGGATTCATTTTAGCGTTTAGAAATTCGAGAGAAAAAGTTGTAATGGATTTCAAAATTAAAACAAAAACGATAGGACTTAGCTATAGTTCTGAAAAGATACGAAAGTACTCTAAATCCTCCTTCAATGAAAGAATGCTTTATGTAATCGTTATTGTAATAATCGTACTTATTTCACTAATTAATTTGATTTCTACGTTCTATCCTTAATAGAACGATTTTTGGTCCTAAATTGGCCTATAATAGTTAAAAGGTATATAAAAAAAAATTGAGATATTAAGTTAGATGGGACTACCACAGTTACCGCAAAACTTTTCGTCTCCTACAAGCTTTTCCCCACAGCTTTGACAATATTTAACTCCTGAGGGACCAATGGGTGAAGCAGTGGGCTGAACTGCTGGTGGTTTGTATTGATGTTGAACTCCAGGAGGATGTGCTTGTCCATAGGCGCTCTCTTCAAGTCTTGCCAACTTTAAATACCCAGCTACTCTTAGTAAAAACGCTATAAGTATGGTTATTATCAAAAACGATAAAAGCGTACAAAGCGCGGCGTTTTTTAAGTAATTAGCACCCTTGATTGCGTCATAGGAAACTCTCTCGTTAAACATGCTCCTATTTTGCTCGAAAAACATAAGAAGTTCTTGCCATGCTTTCATCTCGATGAATCCTCCGATAAACGCAAAAACTATCCCAATAAAAAGTGGGGCGATTGCAATGAGTGTGAAAAGTATCGATCCAATTCCTATTCCCAATAAGATACTCCCAAACAACCCCATAACAACCCCAATAATCATTTTTTCTCTATAAGTGAGAAGATTTTGGTTATTTAGAGC
>JAHPYY010000140.1 GCA_019058515.1 Promethearchaeota archaeon | reverse complement strand
TCAAAATCCCAATATCCGTTTGGTAACCGACTAGCTTTTAAAAGACCATTGTCTTTATATTTATACAATGTAGGCTTCGTGATTTGTAATAATTTACATGCTTCGGAAGATTTCATTACATTATTAGTAAAAAGCATAACATTTATACATAGAGACTACTAAGATTTGTTAGTTTATTTGATCATATTTATTTGGCAATTTCAATTTTTTGTAAAATTGTTCTATTTCCACTTTTTTCCGAATACAGTTCGAAGATCTCTATTTTTTATTGAATAAAAATACCTTTTTTCCTAAAAAAAGAGTAGATTTTTTATTGTATGAAACCAATACTGTAATCATAAAAAAGAAATTTACAGATAATGGTGTCAATTTCAAGTCGATCAGATGATTATAAACTGGACGATACTGATAAAAAAATCCTCAACATTCTTCAAGAAAGTTACAAAATTACTTTCAAACAAATCGGCGAAAAAATAGGAATGGCAGGTAGTTCCGTTCATAATAGAGTCCAAAATATGATTGACACTGGAATTATAGAAAAAGAAGGAACTATTGTTAATCCATTTAAAGTTGGTTATCGCACAACTGCTTTGGTGGGATTATCTGTAGATCCATTAAAAATGAACGATATTGCAGAAACTCTTGCCTCTGAGGATCAAATCCAAATGGTTGGGACGACAACAGGTGATCACGATCTTATTATTAGGGTTATCGCTGAAAACGAAAAAGAATTGTGGAGATTTATAAACAAAAAAGTTAAAACCGTTAAAGGGGTAAAGTCGAATATGGATGTCTCTAGTTTCATTGATTTTTTTAAAATCAGTCGTAAAATTAAATTTAACACTGAGTAATATAATTAGAGGCCTATATCGTCTTAAACCATTAATTTATAATAATTTGAGTATTAATTAGAAATTTTCTGAGAACTATTATAAATTTTCGTGGTTATTGTGGGTATGTGAAAAGTGTGTTCAAAGTAAAAATTGAAATGCTGAATTTTGAGTTCATTTCGACAATCTAATTATTAATTATTTACTAAATTATGAAATTTGTTTATGGCCCTGTTCCTAGCAGAAGATTAGGAATGTCCTTAGGAATTGATCCAATTCCCTCTAAAACATGTAATTATCAATGCGTCTACTGTCAATTAGGGAAAACAACGAACTTTACTAATAGGCGCCAAAACTTTTATCCTAGAGAAGAAATTATCGATGAGATGAATAAAACAATAAAGTTACACGAAAACCGCATAGATTACATAACATTTGTTGGAAGTGGAGAACCGACCTTATATCTGGATTTAATGGACCTGATAAAGACAGCTAGAAGGTTATCAAATAACCCTATTTGCGTTATTACAAATGGCAGTTTGTTTTACGAGAAAAGCGTGAGAGATGCTCTAATGAGCGCTGACGCCGTTTTACCGAGCTTGGACGCTGGAGACGAAAAGACTTTCATTAGGATTAACCGGCCGCACCCCTCGATCAAATTTAATACCATGCTTCAAGGATTAATAGCTTTCAGAAGAGAGTTCAAGGGAAAATTTTGGGTAGAAATAATGTTGGTAAAGGGTATTAACGATTCAAGGGAAGAGTTGCTAAAAATTAAGGATTTAATTGATTTAATTAAACCAGATAGGATCGATTTAAATGTTCCAATAAGACCCCCGGCAGAAAAATGGGTTAAAATTCCAGATAAAAGCCTCATCTCGCTTTTGAATGAAATTTTTGGAGAGTATAACAATATTAATTTTCCGGAGATAGGAAAATTTAACGTATTTTCACTAGACTTTGAAAAGGAACTTTTAAATATAATTGAGCGGCATCCTATGCGACAAGAACAAATTATCGAAACATTTTCCTCTAAAGAATTAGAAAAAAATTCGATTCTACAAAAGTTAGAGCAACTTAAATTTCAAAAAAAGATTAAAAATATTTCCTATTCTGATAAGATATTTTGGAAATTACCTTAAAATTCTGATATCTATTATTTAAATTAATCCGTAAAATAGGAAATATTAGTTAAAAGAAAATAAAAGCAATTAAACTTAATCGTTTTTTTTTAAAATTATTTTTAACCTTTCGTAAATATCTTTTATAGCTGAACTTGCCTTCGAAGTTGGGTTAAAATCCACTACAGGTTTTCCGTATGACATCGCTTCTGGTATCGAAAAATCGAAAGGAATTCGGCCCAGTACATAATAATCTGTTTCAATTAAAAATTTGTTAAACTTATCCTTAAACGGACTATCTATATCGTATTTGTTAATAATGATTCCAAAAGGTATATTGAATTGTTGTACCACCTCAATTGCCCGACTTACATCGTGCAATCCCGAAGGTGTAGGCTCTGTAATAGTGATTACGTAATCTAATCCCGAAAGCGTGGCAATTACTGGACATCCTATTCCCGGAGGGCCATCAATTATAATGGAATTACTTCTTGAATAATCATCGAGCGTCTCAGCATACTCTTTTACATCTGAAACCAATTTTCCAGAAGTTGTACTTCCTAATCTTGTTTTGCCATAAACTAAAGCCATTTCAAGTTCTGTTTTATAGGAAATTATCTCGCCACTTTTTACAGTTTTTATCTCAAAGGCGTGTTCGGGACACAAAACTTTACAAGCACCACAGCCTTCACACGCCAAGTAATCTACGATGGGAATATTGTGTTCATCGTCCCATTTAAGAGCGTGAAACTCACAGAGATGTTCTTCATAGCAAAGTTTACAATTCACGCATTTACTCTCGAGAAATGTGGCTTTGAGAGTGGTGAAAGTATCTAGACTTTTTATTCCGTTTCCGTTCGCTGGTGGTAATATTAATGCTAGATTTGGGGCATCGACATCACAATCCATCACAATTGCGTCGGTATCAGGGTCATTTCTCGTTAAGCTCGCTAATGAAGCTGCTAAAGAGGTTTTACCGACGCCCCCCTTTCCCGAAATTATACCTATTTTCTTTTTTTTTATCATTTAGTTTCCCTCCTGCTTTGAATTTAACCATACTAACAAATTTTTATAAATTGCTTGAAAAGACTTATATCCCTCGCCATTCTCATCGTATCCACTATTAACATCCATTAGTGGAATACCTTGACAATAAGAGTTAACAATATCGTCATCTAAAGGGATATCGCCAAGAACATCGACATTATTCTCATGTAATTCGTTTAGAAATTGTTCTCTAAACCCTAATAACGAAGAACGATTTACAATTACCCGATAATCTTTACCTAAAAGCTGAATTAATTCGATAATCCGTAATAAATCCAGTTTCCCAAATCGCGTTGGTTCAGTGACAGGGATAACTATGTCTGCTTTGTCTATTAGCAATTCAACGTCACAGTGTGCACCAGGTGCAGTATCTAAGATTATGATGTCAAACTTTTCAGGGGTATTTTTAATAACACCATCTAAAATTGTAAGTAAGACTTCAACCACCGCCGCAGAACGAGCTTCAGATGGCTTTAACTCACCTATTAATAGCGATAAATCCGCACTATTCGAGTCATATGTCCACCCGATTACTTTGTAATCTGCTTCTATCGCCTTACTAGGACATATTTTATAACATAATTGACATCCAGAACATACCGTTAAAATGGGAATAGGATACGAATTTTCTATGTGCAATAACGCATGAGGAGCGCAATTTTTAGCACATAAACCACATTTAGTGCACTTATCTTCTATTATTTTTGGTTTGAAAAAGGGTACAGAAGTTTGATTTTCTAACTCTCTTCCCATCAATAAGTAGGTGTTTGGATTTTCTACATCACCGTCGATTAATAAGGTTTTGTATCCACTATCTTTAAACATAGTAGCTAAGTTAACTGCCACCATAGTTTTACCAGTTCCTCCTTTTCCTCCAGTTACACACACGATTTTAGGTTTCTTGCTCATTGCTATCCTGTAAAAATTGTAGTATTATTGGATATTTTAAAATAAGAAAAAAAATTAATAAATTCCTCTACGTCCCATACCTCGACCACCACCCATGCCTTGACCGCCGCCCATACCTCGACCACCACCCATACCTCGACCGCCACCCATACCATAATGTGAAGCGACATTTGAGCCGCTCACTAAATTTAGTTGACCTTCAAGGTACAAGTCTATACATTGTTTTACCGTTAATTGCTGATTTGGGGCTTGATATATTTTTAAATTCAAAGATGCTAAGGATTGATACGCATTTGGACCTAAAAAGCCCACAATTACATCAGTAGCTCCATTATTTCCAATAATTTGAGCTGCTTGTATTCCTGCACCCCCCATAACGCCTGCTGCGTGGTTAGAGACCGTTTTTACTTCCTTAATTTCTTTGTTCTCGATTGAAACAAACGTAAAATTATCACATCGTCCAAATCTAGGATTTAAGGGTGCTTGTAATCCACCCTCTCCAAAACTTGGAACTCCTATAATTACCATCTTTCCTTTACCTCTCTCATATATAAAACTTTTATACAAATTCTACATAATAAATTCTGAAAAAAAGATCCACTTAAGATGTCGATTGAAAATCAACTCGGTAGTATAAATCGTCTAACGCTTGAACCACCTCAGGTGTAATGTGGTGTTCAATTCCGCAACACAATTTCTCAATTACCGAATTATCGTCTATTTTAAGAACTCTTTTGAAGAATATTTTTAATTTTTTATAATTTATTACCATCTGCTTTGCGACTTGTTTGCCTTTTTGAGTTAATCGTATTGCTCTTCTGGGTCTCCACATAATCAATCCATTTTTACTTAATTTGTGCAACATAGACGATACTGAAGCTGGTTTAATACCCAAAAATTCTGAGATCTCAGAATTCGAAACCCATCCTCCTTTGTTCTTCTTCGAAATTATGTAAATAGTCTTTAAATAATCTTCATAGCTCTCATTTATTTCCATTAATCAATCACCTTCCAAACATCTTAAGTGAGTTTAAATTTTTAAAAAAAAAAACTTACTCTTCCTTATGTAATTCTTCAATCCGCTTGGCTAGGTTGTTTAAAGAGGTTTCTAAGAATTCCTTTTCCTTCTTTAACATATCTAGCTCTGTTTCCTTGTCAACAGTATAGGGAATCCCGGGAGCAACTGGACTGTATATCGGAGCTACTGCAACTGGTCGGTTGTATAGTGGTACTCTCCATCTCCAACCTCTGCCCCAACCCATACCTAAGCCCCAGCCTCCTCGACCTCTACCCCAGCCCATACCCATTCCCCAACCGCCTGTCATATAACCTGGATTCGAATAGCCAGCGCAATAGCCAAGACCTCTACCCGTCATTGATCCCAAGCCGCGTGGTCCCGTTCCATCTCCTCTTGGCATTATTTAATTATCACCTCAATTCTTTTTTTTTGAATAATCATTCATTCAATAATTTACTATGTATAAAGTATATACTCAAGTATTTAAGCATTGTGAATATTGATTCATAAAAATTTTCAATGATTACTTACAATTTATAACAAGAATACGACCAACTTTAACAAATTGATTGATAATTATTTCATTAATTGTACTTTATGCAAGTCTATCGGACAGTTTCCACATCTCTCAAATGTAGTAATCGAAGGAAATAAAAATTATTGACGTGGATCGTATAACCTATAAAGATATTTGCGAATTAAGACAAATTATTTCTCATTAAGATATTTATATATGGCTCGTTTTAACGTTCTCACTGCTAATTCAGCGCAATGCTTATGGTCTTTAGGTAATCCATGAAGTGCTCTATCAATATCTTCAGGAAAAAGATTTAGCGCAAAATTTAAAGATTTTCCTTCCAATAGAAGGGTGGTTTGACTTGCGGTTGCCACTGAAGGACCACAACCATCTGTTATAAAACTCGCTTTTTCAATAATGTCATTATTGATTTTAAAGAAAAATATCATAGTGTCTCCGCAAGGACCAGTGTATGACTGGGAAACAGAAATATCCTCCTCTGGAAGTTTACCATAATTTATTGGATTATGAAAGAGATTGACGATACGCTCATTATATTCTTTCAGTTCGGTTTCAATTATCTCTTTTTGTAGATTATCTACAAATTTATCAAATTCTTTATCTGCCATATTTTAATATAATTTCTGTAATTATTCTTATCTATTTTCTAATAAATTCTGAATAATATTTATGATAGATTTAATAGATTTAGTACTTGCTGCTTCTGGATACTTTACGATAAAAGGTAAACCCACATCTCCCTGCTGTCCGATTTCAACTTCAAATGGTATTTTTCCTAATAATTTCACCCCAAAGTCTTTTGCGGCTTTCTCAGCCCCACCAGGAGGGTAAAGTTCAATATATTTTCCACAATGAGGACAATTAAAGCCCGACATATTTTCTACAATTCCAAGTACATTCCGCTCCATTGTTTGAGCCATAGTGATCGTTTTTCGGGCATCCATTAATGCTACTTCTTGAGGGGTAGTAACTATAATAACATTTTCATCTGGAATTAACTGTAATATATCCAAAGTCTCGTCTGAGGTTCCAGGTGGTAAATCACATACAAGATAATCCAAGTCACCCCAAATTGCGTCACCAAGGAATTGTCTAACAACACCCATTTTTAAAGGACCTCTCCAAATTACAGGTACGTCAGAATTTTCTGTTAAAAACGCCATGCTTAAAACTTTTATATTTAGAGGACCATCAATTGGATAGAAGCTTGTTGCTGTTTTATCCACTCTAGGCTTCAATTCTGGATTAACACCTAACATCTTTGCTACATTAGGACCTGTAATATCTACATCGAATAAACCAACTCGCAATCCTTTACTCGCTAAACCGAACGCAAGATTAACAGCTACGGTGGTTTTGCCTACTCCTCCCTTTCCTGAGATAATTACTATTTTATGTCTAATTTTAGAGAGATTTTCCTTAATCTTGGCCATTCTTTCATTTTTTACATGTTCTTTTCGGTCCTTAACAGTCTTAGTTTTCTGTAATTTTATCACCTAAAAAATTGAATAAATTTCAAATGTATTCAATTTATTATTACGAAGAAAAGCTTTTAATCTAGGTTTATAAAAGTGTTTTCAGTTTAAAAATCAATCGATTATTATTTCATTTATTCTCGATTTAAATGTATGCAATTCGGTATATCGTCAATTTTATAAAATAAATATCATTATTAATAACAAATATATTCAAATTCCTTTTGGTTCGTAATCTGAAGAGTATTACCGATGTTTGTAATATAAACAGGGAAAAATACGAGATAGTAATCAGGAATTATAAACAATCAGATTACCAATCAACTTTGGATATATTGCGTGAACTTCACGATCTCTACGATATTGGATTACGGAAACAAAACTGGAAACCAACTTCAGGCCTTAGACAATTTAAACCGAATTTAAGGCGGGAAACTTTAGTTGTTGAATTAAAATCCACCCACCAAGTTATTGGAATGGGCATGATTGAGGCTTCAAGAAACTTATTCGGCCAATATACAGGTTTCCTAGAAAACTGGGTAATTAAAAAAGAATATATTGGTAAAAATATAGGTAAAACATTAGCTGATAGAGCAATTCAAATACTAAAATCATGGGGGTGTAAATCAATACGTATAAATCTTGGTTACACCGTTCCAGAAAAGCTATTAGAAGTATTTAAACCAATGGGCTTTAATCCTATTTTAATCGTGTTAGAAAAAAGAATAAAAGAGAAAAGAAATTTTTAATTGATTCCAAGTAGCTAGAAAGCGGAATAAATTTGTTCTAAATTAAGAAGTTACCTAATTTCGATTTACTTTCTAATCGTACAAACTCTAATTAACATCGATTTCTAAGTTAATTGGTTTTTAACAATAGTTAAGAATGGATCAATAGAAATGTACGGTGTAACTCCCTGTAAATTGTGGTGTTTCACTAACCCAAGTAAAAACGGATCGAGGCCAAACGCTAACCCTAAAAGTTGAGTTATATAAATGACCGGAATATTGAACGGCTCTCCGATGATATCTTTATAAAAATTATTTACTTCAACTTGTCCCGAGTCTAATTGCATGTGACAGAAAGGGCAACAATCCACGATAATGTCAACTCCTACATTTCTCATATTTTCAAGTTTTTCGCGAGTAAAATCCGCCGCAATTTCTTTCATTGCCGACCTCACTGCTCCTCCAGCTCCACAGCACATATATTTATCCTTGTAATCAATACTTTTGGCGCCAGTTAATTCTACTATCTCGTCAAAAAAAGTAGGGCATTCGTATTCACCATCCCATGGTCGTTTATCGCTAGGTTTCAGAATATGACATCCGTAATGCACTCCTACTCTCAAATCTGAGAATTTATATTTAATTCGATTTTTTAAATAGTCTAAACCCATATCCAGATAAAAAGCTTCTACGATGTGCTTAGGTTCCAAATTGCCTTTATAAGTACGCCCAATTTTAGCGAGTTCATTGTTAACTTCTTTTTTTTTATCGGGGTCGTGTCTAAGTTCGTACCAAACATCTCTAAGCGTGCCATAACAGCCATTACAACCAGTAATGGCGTGAACTCCAAGTTCTTCCGCAATCGACATATTTCTTGCGGCAATTACATACCAAGTCGGTATATGAAAAGCTCGAAACACTCCTGGAGCTGGACAGCAAGAAGCCCCTTCCAAATCTACGAGTTCAACTCCTAAGAAATTAAATACGCTTCTTATAGAAACTTCAATCATCGGATACCGATTGGGTATTATATTTTTAAATTCAAATGAATATTAAAATTATACACCCTAAGAAGAATCCATACTTTTCAATCATGCTATATCCACTTTAATTTACTTTTCTTCAATACCTTAAAGGATTTCTTATGTAAATTAAGATATTAAAAGATTTAAATCTAGGGAATCATTATTCGTAATAGAAAAACTATGACGCAAGTAAAACTGAAAATAAATGGTGAAGAAATACCTCTAAATCCCATCATGTCCAAGGTATTAACAAACATTAACTTAGGATTCATAGAAGCGCTAAAAGGAATACCTGAGAAAAAAGAGAACATCTCTATCGTGCTTGAATTATAGGTTCAATTATACCTATTTACTTTGTTTTTTTTAGTGTTTTTAAGGACTGAGTTATTATTAATTTTAGTGATACATTTGAACAACAAGGTACAATTTGGTATATATATTGCTAACCATGGAATTACAAGTAATCCACAGGATTACATCAAATTAGCTAAGAGTGGGGAAGAATGTGGATGGGATGGGTTCTTTTTATGGGATCACGTTTTTCTACCGTGGACGACAGATCATGATGTCTTAGATTCATGGGTTATATTGTCTGCAATAGCTACTCAAACGAATAAAATCACTATTGGTACAACAGTAACACCATTAGCAAGAAGAAGGCCAATGATAATTGCAAAAGAAGCTGTTACAATAGATAGGCTTTCTAGTGGAAGATTTATTCTTGGTGTAGGTTTGGGAAGTACAGCAGAATTAAAAGTACTTGGTGAAGAGGAGAACCCTAAGATTAGAGGGGATATACTTGATGAATCTTTAGAGATACTAAAAGGTTTATGGTCTGGAAAGCCCTTTACTTTTAATGGAAAACACTTCAAAATAAAAGAACCAGTTAAATTTAAACCAGAAGGTAATATAAAGATCTGGGTTGGAGGTACATGGCCAAACAAAAAACCATTTCGACGGGCTGCGAAATATGATGGAATTTTTCCATTGAAAGCTGGATCTGATCCTTCATTATATCCTCAAGATTATCAAGAAATTATGAGCTATATTGGAAAGTATAGGAAATCTCTGGACTCATTTGATTTTGTAAAAAGTATAGTAACCATTGGAGACAAAGAGGAAGATGCTTATATCCATGATTTCATGGACATTGGTGTTAATTGGCTATTAGAGGCTTTCTGGCAAGAGCGGTGTTCTTTGAAGGAAATTCAAAAGAGAATCGAACGTGGACCTCCAGAATAAATAACCCAATCTGTGGTTCAAATCCACCCCTCGCAACCAATTGCTCTTCTAAGAATTGTAGGTTTAATTACACCTGTTTGCCATGTTTTTTTTTAGTGCTTTCATATCTGCTCTAATATTTCTGTTAATATCTCTTCGCAATTAATTCCAATCATCAGACCTTTTTTAACAAATGGAAAATCGTTTATTTCAATATCCTTATTAATAAGAAAACCATCTTTAAAAAATAACAAAGCAGGTACTGCGGTAATCTGAAACTTTTTACAAATCGATGGATAGCTATTAACATCAATTTCCACTAATTCAATTAATCCGCTGGATTTAAATTTCTTTAAAATTAGAGCCAAAGTTTTACACGCGCTGCACCATTTTGAGTTTATCGCAACAATAAGTTTTCCTTTATCTGGGCAGCTAATCCCTAAGCTCCTTAATTCTTCTACGCTCAAATTTTTTTACGATAAAAAATGTATTAAAAAAAATTGAATTTAATTTTTTTTATACCTTACTTATGACACAATCGTTCTAGTAGGGTAGGATCAACTAACTCTTTAGGTTTCCAGTCTTTTTCTTTCAGATAAGCCAGAATTTCGTCTTTCATGTTAATCGGGATGTCCGCTTCAACGCGTATAAACCTATCTAAATCGTTTGGAAAATCAACACCTTTATACCTGCGTTCCAAATCTATCCAATGGGATAATTTAATCATCCGTCCTTTCGAATTATCAGCGGGTCTTAAACACATTTTAGCAACCAAGCAAATTGCTTGTTCGATAGACTCTGCGGTTGTTAACAAGTGCTCGGGGCCTGGCCCTACGATATGACCAGCAGTCCCGTCACGAGCGTTATATACTTTCCATGTTTCTTCGTCGTCAGACCTTCCTATGTACATTCTTCTATACTCCGCAGAATGCGGTCCACACACGGCTGGAATCCCCATTCCATTACAACTACTTGCAATACTGGCAGCTTTTTGAGACATAGCGCCCCAAGCTACTCCACACGCTCCTACTCTATTCAAAATATAATCTGCGATTTCTTCGTAGTTCCCTCGTAGAGGCCTTCGAGCAAAAATGTTGGCTATCTTTATCGCTGCTCCATTTATATGAGGATTGCTTACGCAGCTACCCACATTTAATAAACCCCCACGATCAAAATGACCAGGGTAACGATCGTACAGCGTTTTGCCGTCTTCGTCTTTCACTAAACCTATATCCATTGCTCCACAACCCGAAACCACTACAATATAGTTCCTTTTACAGAATTCTTCCGCCATTAAATACAATTCTTGAATTTCTTTGGCATAGTTAGCACAACCTATTATTGCTACGACTCCAGGAATCTCGCCTAACACTACGGGAGCTCCTACATTTCTGATCTCTACATCTTGAATCGGTCCTCGTCCCGCACGCATATTGAAGGTTTCATTTCTTATCTTTTCGCGTCCTGCGTACATAATTAGCGTTAAAGGCGACACACCTTTCATACAATCGGATTCACACCTACCGCAATCCAAACACGAATCAAATGCTTCTGCCAAAATAGAGAAATCTCCTTCTTTCACTGCTCCAACTCCTGCTACAAGGGGTAAATCGTTTGGGCAATTCCTTTGACAGTTCCCGCATCCATTACACTTATAAGCCATGTCTATGCATCCTTGCTTGTCTGGAACAGCACTTTTTCCTGCTCTAATAGGACGTATTTTTATTGCGGTCTCAACCGCTACTTTTCCGGCTTTAATAGGATCTAAAATTAGGGCAGAATCTGCCTTACCGCTTACAAAATCTTCTATTATTTCCTCCGCAGGATCGTTTGTACGGTTGGGAAGACCTGCCATTATTTTTTCGTTAGTGGCTATAAATGGGGCATTTACTAATTTTGCTTGTTCATACGCTCTTAAATGAACACATTGCTCGTCTACCATTACCACATCGGCTAACCCTGAACGAATATAGAACATCTGCCTTGCTAAAGAACCTACGATTTTTGCTCCATCGAAGTATCTAGTTAAATCAATAGCGGTACAGCATATTGCTCCAACATCGACCTTGTCTCCGTAATTTTTCTCCCTAAGATAATCGACTAATTCAATTCCGGGGGCTACATTGTGTCCAATCATCAAGATTGTAGCTTTATTTTCGGTGTCTAATGTCCCCATCCCTAACTCGATAATCGGCACTTCTGGCTCTCCCATTGGGAATCCATACGCAGCAATTTGCACCGCATCGGAAATCTCCATTCCCACTGCGTCCGCTAAACCTGCTAAGAACGCTTTTGCCTCGTAATCTTTGTAATTGGCTTCTTGTCCCGTGTGGCCCGCAGCTAACAAGTGAGTGATGGTAAAATGTACCCATTCCATAGCGGTTTCAAGGTCCTCCAAACACTCGGGTTTCATTCCTACAATTAATCGCGTACAGGGCATTTCCACGGCGATATTATTTCCGAAATTGATCGGGACATTACCGTATTTCTCTTTTAACCAATGTAGGAGATGGTCTCCGTGAGCAGAATGGCAAGAAGCTCCTATACAACATGCAATTTCAACGATTCTCGCTTGTTGAGTCTCCATGTTAATACCGCACGCACCCGTCCTTCCTTTTGAAAGGTTGCATTTTCCGAAAGTGCAGAGACAACACATATCGCATATGGGCATGTAGAAAGGTTTATACCGATCCATTACCTTAAAAAACCAGTCACGAAGCGTCGGGATATGGGGCTTAGGATGAGGCCCCATTGGCTCCCATTCAGTTTCGTCGCCAAAACTTACTTTTCCCGTTGTAAATTCGAAACCTTTTATTACACCTAATGGACCTTTATACTCATCTATTTTTAATTTTGCGCCTTGTTTACTCATTGATTATTCTCCACATTCCTTAAAACGTTTTTTGAGACAAATTTTGAATAATTATTTAAAAAACTCAAATACTAAACTTATAAAGAGTGGAAGAAATATAAAGCTAATGAATGGCGTTCTTCAATAATTTAACTCTACCTTATAGCCTTCAAATGCTGATGCTTATTTCCCATCAAACATTGTTAGTCTATATTTTAGCAAAAATAATAACTATAAATGGTTATCCTTTGAACCTTATTCGCAAAATTTAAATATTAACCTAATTTTATTGGAAATGAATATTTATTCATAATATTTAAATCAATCATTGAATTACTTTTCTACGTGAAAAACATGAAAATTGTTATAAGTACAGATAATGGACGGGTATGCCCTCACTTCGGTAGAGCTCCAACTTTTACATTTGTTACTATCGAAGATAATAAAGTTGTTGAGAGAATGGAATTACCAAATCCTGGGCACTCAGTTGGGAGTATTCCCCAGTTCGTAAACCAACATGGTGCTAATTGCATGATTGCTGGAGGTATGGGGCATAGAGCGCAGCAATTTTTTGCGGAGTATGGTATAGACACAGTAATGGGAGTTCAGGGCAGTATAGACGAGGTGATCAAGAAAATACTCGATGGAACGTTAGAAGGAGGAGAGAGTTTATGCGCGCCGGGAGGAGGAAAAGGGTACGGAGTAGAAAAAATCCACACGGACGCGGACGACGATCACGAACACCATCATTCTCACTAATAGAAATTTCCTTAAATTTTCAGGGTTTAACGTCTCTTAAGCAATAGGGGTTAAGCTTACCAGAATTTCAGTAACTTTCTTTTTGATTAACGCGTGATAAATGTAAAGTTAATAACGAAGTTCATTCTTTATTTCTCCATTAGGGAGCATATTGTCAGGATGTGGTTTGCCACTTTCTTCTAATTGGTATCTCACGCACTTCTTATTTCCAACTAAGCAATATTTTTCGACCCATTTTCGCTCAAGTTTGCCATTATCAACAAAGAATTTAATGGGACACATTTGATACCATTTGCAGACCTTAACTTTAGTTTTCATTGTTGTTCCCCTTCTTTAAGAAAATATTGCTCGTTTAAGTTTAAAATATCTTTTCTTAATTAATACCGTTATTAATAATTGTAGGCAAAATCGCGTTGCTTGGACAAGTTTTAAAGCATTTTAAACACTTAAAACAATTTTGCATACTATCTTTATTAAATACGATGAATTCTTTACCAGTTTTTTTATCTTTCTCAAGGCTAAAAAGAGTTTGAAAGCAGAAGTCCTGTTCTAGACACCTTTTACATAGATTACATTTGTCTTGATCAATATCGAATCCTTTCAAGGTTCCCTCAGCAATGGAGATGACCTCAATAGCTCCGTGCTCGCACACATCCACGCATTTTAAACAACCTTCGCACTTATCGTAATCCACGTGTCGAGCGGAGTTTTTAAAGAATGTAGCTTTAGGAGGGCAACTGTACGAACATTTTTGACATTTTACGCATAAATTAGGATTAGCATGTATAGGAAAAAGTTTTTCACTTTCCATGGTAAAGTGTAGTGATTACAGCGAATTAAAGTTATGATTTTTGGATTAAAATAAAATTATACAATTCATCTTTAATTTAAACCTGAAATTACGGTTATCCCTATTCTAAATTTATAAAAACTTACAGAAAGCTCTAAGTTCCAAGGAACCACGCCTTTAAATGATATATAATTCCTCTTTCTTGCTTCAGGGAATTGAAGTTTTTATTTGATCCTCTTGAAGCTTGGTTCTTGTTATTTTTAAAACTACCCCAGCAGATGTTGGATCAGGACATCGAACGAATTCCGTAGTAATCCCATTCTTATCTACGATTTTCTCATAAGGAGTTCCCTTGTAATCCCATGGTAAATTTCCGCCATATTCGAGTATTCTAATCATCGTGTGAGCACTATCGTATAACCAAGAACAAACTTTTCCTTTATCTTGAGGTAAAACAAATTTATCTCCGACTTTATGATAAGGACAACCACTCTCGAATATTTCCAACTCTAAGTTATACTTTTTCTGAGCCATTTTCTTCAACATTGGGTATCTTAGTAATTTATCCTTAATTAAACTTGAATTATTCTTGAAAATCTCTATTTCTAGATTCAAAAGAATTGTGATCAGTAATTCAAAAATGTCACCCTATCAGCAATTTATTGACATTAATTACATTACTACCTACTTGTCGTTAGCAATAGAAAACGTCAGAGAAATCGTTACATTTCTATTTTTTTTCTCCCAACTTTTTTGACAGCT
>JAHPYY010000139.1 GCA_019058515.1 Promethearchaeota archaeon | reverse complement strand
TAACTTCAAAATTCGTCTGGTCAATAGTTGGAGCTTCTGTTGCTACCAAGGTTTTTTGGACCTTACGCTTCTTAAACTTTAACTTGAATTCCTTACTCTTGGATTGGGATTTGCTTTTCTTAGATTTTGCTTTTGGCATTAGGTAAGCACCTCCAAATTTTCATTTTCGTATAAATTCATAATTTCTTCTTGTATTTTTGCAGGAATAGGTTCTAATTGTTGCTTTGATATTGTTCCAAGATGAAACATAGCTCCAAGGAAACAACAATGAGAGCAAATCGTATCGTCGTGTTTATTTGAATAAATTGGAAATGCTCCGATCTCTCGGATATCTCTCTTACATATCGCACATATAACTTCGCTTTTTTTTGACATTATTGGTTAATCTCCTTGCATTTTATTCAAAATATAGTTTTCAAACTCAGAAATAAAGGGATTAGCAAATTTAGATTTCTCAAACTCAGAATGTATATCTGAGAAAAGAGTTTGAAAGAATAGGAAATAATCGTTAATTTGTAATCTAAGTTCTATCTTAGTATTCGAAGTTTTAATCAGAATTCCCCTGTCAGTAGAATCTTTATAGTCTAAGGTACCACATCTAAGTATCTTTTCTTGACCTAAATTAATATTATGAGTAGAAAATGTACGTCTTTTACCTAAATTTTCGCTGACTTCTGAAATTTCTTACACCTCGTTAATAAATTTGTAGTCCGGTAAATAAGGAAGCGATAAACGTAATTCATTTAAAGGCGTTGGTTTGTAATCGATGCATTGAATTTCTTCATAATCGTTGCATATATCATATTCTATCTCTTGTTCTTTAGAAGAACAACCATTCGGATCCTCAATAGGGTCGCTATATTCCTCTTCCTTATTATCGTTTTTTTTGGTTCCCTTGTCTTTCTCAGTTGATTTATTGTTTTTAGTGTTAGATTCCAGTTCCTTAGAATCTGAATCGGGGATTTCTAACTTTTTGATAACTTTATAAACTTTAATTTCACGAATAACTTCGTGGTTCTCGTTTAATCGAACAATGGGTACTCTTGCGAAATTCTCTTCGTCCAGCTCTTCTGTTTCGTATTCTTTTTTGTATTTATCAATGATGTTCGCTAATTTCAATTCCTTCAATAAAAACTCTCTGACAGCACAGCGTATTAATTCTGAGCGTGAAGGATATATCCCATCTTCTCCGACAAGTTTCTCTATTGCTTCAAGAAAGCTTTCGGGAATATTACATGTGACTATCTTAATGAGTTCTTCACCTCAGTTTTTGTCGAAATATCCCATTAATTTGAGATTGTCGTATTCTCTTTCGAGAAACTCTCGTAACGCTGTCCGAATCGCTTCAGAACGACTGGCTGTAACCTTCATTTTAATCAATTTTTGTATATTGTCGTCAAATATATCAGGTATGTTTATAGTGATGTTTCTCATTGGTATTTTCTTATTTTCTTGATTCACTTTTTATTCCTCCAACTTGTACCATTTTTTTAATTAGATTTGATGTCTGGAGTTGGCCCATTAATTATGATCCAAACTTCCATCTGAGGAAATCTCATTTTTATTAACAATTCTCCATAATTTAGGTGGTCTTCCAGGTTCTCCAGGATTTGGTTTGTCTCCTAGAATATCCTCAACATATCCTTTTTGCTTTAAACGCTTAAGATTATCGTATATTGTAGTTCTCGGAGTTTTTAACGCCTTTACAATCTGACATATTTTAACTAAACCTTTTTCATCGAGAACACGAAGAATATTACGTCGTGTTGGTAAGATTGGTTCAGTTATTCCAAGCTTTTCAAGGATGGTTCTTATTTCTGTCGTATAAATCACGCTCTAATTGATAATTCTTTTTTAATTAGATTTACTTCTGAGGCAAGAGAATCAATTTTTTTCTCAAACGCATTGATTCTATTTAAAATACCGATAAATTGAGCTTGGAATTCTTTATTTAGAGGAATCGGTTTTGCAAATTCGATCTGATCACAGGAATCAGTATCTTTCTTCTTATTGCCATCCTTTAAACAGATATTCCCTTTTAATTTGAAACAACAATTCTTGCAAATCCTTCTCAATCTTTTTGGCATCTTTACTTTAACACCTCTGCAAGAATTTCGGTCTCTAATTTTTCGAAGATTTCACTTAAAGTGGTTTTAAAAATACGATAAGCTTCCTTATATTCTGATGGATATCTCTCTCGATTCTTGTGAAGAAATTGGAAACTCCGTAGGTTTAATTCCTCTAATCTACGATTTGTAGATTCAAGAGTTCTATCTAAAGTAGAGGAAATAAATTTGAATTTTTTAGGATCCAGATCATTTTTAGAATTAACTTTCGATGACATTAGCCAATAAATCCTCCTCTTTAATTAATTTAGATCGCTTTTTGCGTTCAAAATGAGCGTAAATTGAATTTAAAGCCCCTTTTAACTTAGAATCGTGCTCTTGATTTTCAAACTCTCTAAATTTCCCGCAATATACTTCCCCTGAAAACCCTTTAAAACGAGCTAAAAAATTATTGCATGTAAAAGAAGTTGTACGATAATATTCACAGGATTTTTGATATTTACATTTGTTCACAATATATGCAACCCCTCTAATTCTTGATTCATTTTTGTAATTTGCATTAAATTAATCTCTTTTTCAAGAAGATGAGAAATCGCAGCATCGAAACTTGTAAAATTATGATTTGCAGCGTATTGCTTTAAGTAGCGAAGGGTTTGAGGTCTTAGGTTAAATGGTATTTGTCCTAGATTTTGTAGCGTTAGCTTCTGAATATTTAATTCTTCAGAACTTAATCGGATAAAGAGTAGATCTAATAGGCGATCTTCTAAGCTTTTACACAAATTATCTTCAGTTTGTTTAAGTTGAGCGTATCTTTTAACGAAATGATAAGTTTCTGGAGATATATTGACAAGCTTACACATTATTTTTTGAATCCCTCCTGAAAGAAAATTGATTCAAAAATCGTGTTATAAGCTAATTTTAACGGAATATTTGATTCTTGTAATTCAAAATAGTTTACAGAAAGAACATCCGTTAAAAAGGTGTCTACTATTTTTTTAACTCCGTTCTTTGTTCCAGGATAATTTTTTGGGTCTTTTAAGTAATCAGGTAAAAATCCGTATTCTACCCCTCTCTTCTTCAAGTAAAGAGCGGTTTTCTTGAGAGTTTCTCCTTTAAGGGTCTCAAGTATAGTTAACATGTCTTCTACAACATTATGCTGGATTTTTAGCACTTTTTTATACCTCTTTTACCTTAGTATGAATTCTTTTCGCTAATTTTACCTATAAGCCCTCCAGAATGTATTTCTACTAATTTATCCATACATCCTGGACAAAATAATTTCCCATCAACTTCAGCCATTTGCTCCGTTAACCAATAATATCGAGAATATGTTCGATGTTCTCCTTGACAAATAGAATGATTAGCGTAAAACCACTTTTGCCAATTTTTATAATTTTTTTTGAATTTGTTTTCGATGTCGTCCATTACATAATCAATACTATCATCATCCCAATCATCATATAAGAGAACGTCTTCTAAGCAGCATTTACAGATTGGGAATCCATTATTATCTCGCCAAACTTCTTCTTTTGATCTAAATTTTCTCGTGCAGTTAAAACATCTTAATTTATATGATTTAGACATGTTTATCCTCTTTTTTTTCTATTAATTTCTTAAAATTTATCGAAGGCTTATCTGGTCCTTCGGCTTCAAGATGGGGTATTTCTGATTTCAAGGATTCTCGATTGATCGTAAAAATATTAGGAGAAGTTGATTCCTCGTTAAATATATCTGGAAGGATTTTACATAAGTCAGCAACCGTCCCTTTGTATTCTTTATAAACTACTTTTTCTCTCCTTTGCGAAACCCTTTCTGATAGATAAATAGTCCCATCAGCCCATAAGGTGCATAAAAAGTGTTTATGGCTGGATGATTTAGTAGATGAATTGAACTCCTCTGATTGTTCTTCAAGGATCATTAGTATAAATACAGCTAACATGAGTTCGCCAAAGATTATCACAAACGTTATCGCTCCTATAGAAATAAGAAAATTTAAGAAACGATGAACTTCTAATGGTGCTTCTGTTATAGCTAAAGCAATAAGGAAAAATCCTCCAAAAAAGCTAAAAAAAATTACGAAATAATTCCTAAACCATTTCCCTAAATCTTGCTCCAATTTCTCACGCAAATCCTTATATTCTCTCATCTTAAATTTAACACCCATGATAGAAAGGAGACTTGCTAAAGGTCTCTTCTAATTCTCGTTCCATTTTATTGTAAATTTCGTCGCTCCTCTGTCCTTGAGAATTAGTAAATGTTTTAGACATATCACTACGGACTTTAGCGACTTCGGTGTTCATGAATTCTTTCTGCTCTATTGAAATGATATTCGATTCCTCAATCTTGGCACTAATATATGCTCTCATATTACGATTGCTTATCGGAATTTTCTTTTTTAATAAATAAGAATAATTATAATTGTCTATCCGAGTCTTAATTAGAGCGGGGATTAGTTCTTTTAGTTCCTCAATATTATCGGTATCGATAAAAGCTGCCAGTTTCAGCTCAATTTTATATGTATGTTTTTTAAACTCGTTTGGACATATTTGCATTTTTTTATTTACCTCCCATTGATTTTGCTAGTAGAAAAGACCAAGAAAGGAAAAGGAACGTAGGACCTAAAGAAAAGGTCAAAAAGACAAAAGGGTAAGAACGGTGATATGTGTAGTTTTGCTACACTAACCAAAAGACAAAAATCCAGGGTAACGCTCCTTTTGTAGAATCCTTTCTTGTTTATCATTTTTGAGTTAAACCTCTATCTTTTTATTTTTTTTGATGAAATTGGCTTGTACCGTTTTTGTCGTTATCAAAAAGTAGTCTATGTAGAAATCTTGCTTTCTTGATTACTATCAGAAATATTTCTGAGATCGGCATTCAAAATGAAATTGTCGATCAAAATATTAACAGCTTCAGCATTACTTCTGGGATTTAGTCCCTTTTTTCGTAAGGCTATTTTGAGATTTTCTATTTTTTCGTCAGGAATTTTAATAGTACTATACTCACTCATAACTCATAGATAACTTATTAATGGCTTATATTGTGATAGACAATTTATATTTTTAAATGTTTGGGTCATGAATGAGTCATAAATAAGTTATGAACGCTTAATAAGCTATAATCTATATATAACTTAATGGTGGATTATAGAACAGTAAAAGTACCCAACGAAATGGTTGAAGAAATCCAGACTATAATTAAAGAGCATAAAGAGTTAGGCTATCGCACTCATGCTGAGTTTATTATAGAAGCCATCAGAAGGCAATTAATTGAATTAAAGAAGTCTTTAAAAGGTATAGAACTTCTAAAGAAGGACTAAATTTTTTATATAAATCTAAAATCTCATTTTGAATTTTAAAACTACTTTTTTTAGGGAAAAAAAGACAAATATTAAGAGGTAGAATTATAATAACAGAAAAATCTCTTCTAAAGTATCATCAATAAAATCGGATACAAGTTTTTCTAATACTGGTATAATAGACTTTTTAGATGAAACATAAATCGATTCTAACTCTTTGAATTTGTTTTCATTGGAAATTTTTAATTCAAGTATAATTTTTTTATAACCTCTTAATTCTATACGCCATAATTGAAGTTCACTTCAACTGATGGATTAAATTATATAAATAATTTTAGTAATTTACTTGTAGTTCACCTCTTCCTTTAAAAAAAAATAAATATTTATTGAATTCCATTAATTTAACCTTCATTTTTTTAACTAAAATATTTGTCTTTAAATATTTATTAAAGAATACAATTAATTTGCATCAATTTAGCCTATAAAAATCTCGTTCTCTATATTTAAAAACAGTGACTTTTTTGGAGAATAATTATCGATGTTAATTAATTTACAATAATGTATAAATATTTTTATACAACGCGTGTATACATGATTTGAATTACCAAATAATCAAAACCAAAAATTAGGTGAAATGAAAATGGTAAAGAAAAACAAATTAAATATAGTTGGGGTTCTATTCTTCGTTTCTATCTTTATAGTTGTGATTCTGGGAGCGTTCAGTACGAAAACTGTAGCAATTGACAATCCAGATGCAGTTTGGGAAATTGCTCCAAACGATTATAAAGCTTTATATTGGGAGAGTCTTAGTTCGGGATATAGAATTAGCGTAGAAGTTGAGGTTACCGAAGGAGGAAACTTACAAGTGAATGTGTATTTGTTGGATTCAGAAGGATACAGCGATTATTACTATGGAAATCCGTTTTCTGCGTTAGCAATGTATCAAGGCATATCATATGCTCAATTTACTTACGATACTACCTATAATGATAGCTATTATGTTGTAGTAGAAAACCCCGCTAATTTTGTGTATACTAAGACAGTTGAAATAAAAGCAAGAGCAATTAAGATTGAAGAAGAAAAATCGATTCAAGTAACCTCTCCCAATTACGCGTCGGAATATTATATAGAGCAGGACGATTATGAAACATGTACGATTCAATGGGATACTACTGGAGATATTGATTATGTAACTATTGTGTTATACCAGGACGACATGTTTGAAGATACAATTGTATCTTTCACAGAGAACGATGGATTTTACCAATGGGATATCCAATATTATTATGGATACGAAGGATACTATTTTCAGATTAAGATTTCAGATTATTACGATGATACTGTATATGATTATAGTGACTATTTTGAGATATCGTTAGAGGAAGAAAAGGCAATTTATGTGAGCAATCCCGTTCAAGGAAACTCATATACAGGAGGAAATGAAATGTATATCTCTTGGAGTTATACAGGAGATATCGATTATGTCGATATAAAGTTATATAAAGGATCTGCATTTGTTAGAACTATTGAATCGTATGTAGATGCTTCCGATGAAGCTTATTATTGGATCGTGGATACAGATTTAGAAGATATCAATTACATTATTAGAGTTTCAGATTCTTACGATTTGTCTATTTACGATAATAGTGGTTATGTTGAAATCAAAAGACCAGGTCCACCACCATTGATGATTTTATTTATAATTCTGGGATGCGTTGCAATTGGAGCTGTTGGTGTTGGAGCATTTCTTTATATAAGAGCAAAACCAAAGGTACCTCCTCCACACCCTCCGGAAGAGCAGCCATCAAAAGAAATAGCAAAAGAACCAGAAAAAGTTCTAATAATAGACGAAGAAAAACCCACTGAAAAACCTATATTCTGTCCTTATTGTGGGGTAAAAACTACTAATCAAAAATATTGCCCAGCATGTGGTGCAGAATTAAAGTAAATATCTTTTTTCAAATAAATAAAACCGATAATAAATAGCTGAGGAAAAAAAATTAGAAATTGAGAATTCCTTCTCCGAGAATAAATGAAAATCTAGTGAAATTAGATAAACTATGCTTAAAATCAATATTCCTGATTATATAGACGAAGGGTTAACAGATCCTAGAGATCTACTACGAAATAGATTTAGCAATTTTGTTTATTAATTTAAATCTATATCAAAGTATTCTTTACAATGTTGCTTCATTTCTGATATAATTTTATTTTTAATATCTTTTTTTTCTGCATCATATGGTTTAAGAATTTCGAGTTTAGTATGCTTAATAATATATCTTCCTTGCAGTAAAGACAATGGTATATCAGGTTGAATCCCAAAATATTTTAAATCTTCACTGAGACTTTTCAAAAAAGCTCTAGTTTCTGTTATTCTTCTTTGATCTAAGTCCATTTTAGAGGGACTATCAATATTTTCTTTGAAACTAATCCAGTAGTCCATATAATTACCTCTTTCACTTGGATCACCAATAATTATTATATCATTAATTAATTTTTTTAGAACATTGAAAATCTTTTGTATTCTACCTTTTCTGACGTTCTCTTCTTTTTTTAACAATTTTTCTAATCTTTTATCAGCCTTCCTCATATTCCAGATATTAAGCAACACAACGATGATTATCGTTATCGCAGCCAGAATTATACTAATTACATCTACAATAAAGTTGATTTCTGCCATAAACATGGTTTGTTCGCATTCTTTTAATATTTTTTTTAAGAATTTAACAAATTAATATTTCAATAAACACGATATAAGACTTACTTTCGAAAAAATTGTTCTCCAGGAGAAACCATTATTTATGTTAAAGAAGTAAAAAAACAGAAATTATTAAATTAAATGCGATTATAATTTTTTTTGAATCCAATCCTAATTACCCAAAATTTAATAAGTGTCAAAAATGCAAGAACAAAAAGCGAAAGAAGAAGATATAGAAATAAAACATCCTCAACCTAGACTCCCTCTAGAAAAAACATTAATTGGAGTATTAGCTAGCCATGATGATGAAATAATTAATAAAAATTTAGTAGATTTTCTTAATCATATAGTCCAAGTAGATGATGGTCGTCTACAAGATTTTGCTTTTGTTTTTACGGGTGGTACATTCGATAGGGTTATTCTTGGAACGCCAGATCCAATATCAAAAATATCTGTTGACCCTATAACTTCAGGAACAAGAAGTTTTTTACTTGACAAATGCGGTGTAATACGTTTACCTCAGGGGAGAGATGGGGGGGTAGTTATTTTAACCTATTTAGCCATAAAGCGAATAGTCAGTATTATCTGGTCATTTATCACACCACAAACTACTCATTTACTTAAACCTGATAATCTCTCTTTAATGCGTTTGAGTGATATATGGTCGGTTAAAAGACTCATGAATACTGGTTCTATTTCAGAATGGTATTGGAAAGAAAGCAGAAAAGATAAGAAATTTAATCTTCAAAAATTTCCTTTTGATTTAGAACTTAAAAGCGATATTAAAAAAGCCCGTAAAGTGCAATCAATTGAATGGCTTTCCAAGAAAATTGAAGTTGAATATGATTTAACTCTTAATATACCAAAAAGAAAGCTAATCATTAAAGTATTACCTAAAGGTATAGATAAACCAAATCTAATTAGCCCTAAATCCTATTATGAGTTAGAACATCCTTTTATACCTCTTGAATTAAAAGATAAACAATTACCAGATGCCAATTCGGATGTTCCTAAAACAATTGCCTTAATTGCTCACGATAATATGAAAGATAGAATGGTAGAATTTGCAACACATTATGAAAAAGAATTAAGTGAAAATTTTGAGCAAATTCTGACAACAGGAACTACAGGAAAGACTATCTTAGACGCCGCTCCAAAGTTAAAAGAAATCGTAAGATGTCACACTGGTCCCAAGGGAGGAGATATTGAGATTGCAACAGAAGTTCTCTATGGTAAGTGTGAATCAGTAATTTTTTTCATAGATCCTCTTAATATACACCCTCATATTGATGATATTCGAGTAGTTTTCTTTACCTGTGCTATTAAAGATAATGTTCGAATGTTTTCAAATGAAACTCACGCAAGGGAGTGGTTTGAAACGGTAATCAGAAGAAGAGAATAGATTTAAATGTTTCGGTAAAACCTAGGTATTCGTGATACCTTAAGATTTGCAGAATTCCACTAGAAACTAGCTCTCCAATCTCTTCCTCAATTTCCTCTTTTTTACTTTTTTTTGTAAGAAATTGGTAGTTTTAATCGAAGGAGGAAGCATATTCCTCTTGTTCGTAGTTTTACTAAAGTTTAGAACGTATAGTAATGTATCTTCTTGTATTTGAGTAAATGCGGGTTAATTACATAAATAAAAATTAATGTGTGTAGAGTTCTCCGTTAATCGTTTTTCTTTGAAATTTATTACATTTAATTATATCTTTATATTGGATTGAAATTACAATTAATTATACACAAAAATCAATAGAAAGGATCCCCAGCTCTTAATGAAATTTAATAGAATTGTTGAAACAATTCAATCTTCGATAGATTTGTTATGTAAATGTAAAAAGGAAAAACAAATTCAAGATATCGTAGGTGCTCAATTAGGTTTTAAGGTTCGTCAAATTCTCTCTTCTCCGATATATCCTAATGTCGAAATTGATATTCTCGGAGATAATATGGCAATTGAAATAAAGTTAGAAGACACTTATTATGCGGGTATAATTCAGGTTGTATTAATGAAAACACTTCATAATATAGAACAAGTGGTTTTATTCCATATTAATTCGTTTCTCGACGAGAAATTTGTAAATGCTGTAAAGGTTCTATCTAAAAAATTGGGATTTTATGGGATCTTACTACACAGAAAGGAAAAATATCTGGAAGTGATAGCTTAAAATGAGTAAAAGCAAAATAGTATCCTTAATCTCTGCTCCTGGAGGTGTAGGGAAAACTACAATAGCATTGTGTCTCTCTTGGTTTTTAAAGGAACAAAACAGACAGTCGCTTCTTATCGATTTAGATCCAAGTTTAGGATTGACCTTAACTTTAAAGGATTACGCTAAATATAAGACAGAATTAGAGGATAAGAAGAAAACTTCTGCTGATTTGTTAAGATTAACAATTGAAGGAAAAACGGAAAGCGATTACGATTTTGGTGGACTTTTTGCCGATTCGAATTTCGAAGGAATACCCCTTGATTTTATCGCATCTAGTTTGAGATTAGAGGAAGTGATGAGTACAATATGGCATACGCACGCAGGACATGGAGAAAAAAAATTGAAACTAGCATTGGAGAATATTCCATCCCGATTAAATTACGAAACTATTATTATTGACAATGTACCATGTTACGCACTTAATTACGCTTTAATGACGTTATTTGCGTCTGATATTTGTATTGTACCTATGAGACTTACTAGAAATGATTTGGGTAGAACCATTTCAATGATGTTAAAATTACAGGAATATGCAAGTATCTACGAAATGACCAAAGAAACTTTCTTCGAAAAGCTAAGGTTTGTATTCAACGATGTTGCTCACTATAAAAAAGAAAAGAAGATAAGAAGTTATAAAACAGAACTCTTAGATGGAATTCCAAAAGCTAAAATCTTTAATTATGTAATTGATCGACAAATAGGTTTTACACGCATAAACACCAAGGATTCAACCTCGAAAGATGTAAATAATGTGAAAGAAAAGTTTAGACCTTTTTTTAAAGAATTCAATAATTTAATATCTCAATAATATTGTTTATTTAATAGATATGAAGGAAGTTATCACTACTTATAGAAAAGAAGCTGAGTCTGAGTATGGAATATTAAAGATTCCACCTATTTTAGCGAATGCGTTAGATTGGGAAGATTACGAAAACATAAGGATAAAAATAAAAACAGAGAATGGAGAAACTGGTCTTTTTGTGTATAGGTCAAAACACAGAATTAGAACCTAATATTTAAATTGTCTTATTTTTTTCCCAAACTTTCGAAGATACAGTCGGAACCGGTTTTTCAAATTTAGGGTCGTCAATTAATTCAATTCGAGTCGTTTTTCGATAGGGATAAATTTTTACTCCTGTCTCTTCGAAAATTAATTCTTTTCCAACTTTAGATTTTGATAAAGTATCATAATCTGAATCGTTAAGCTTACCTTGATATTTTGGATTATTATTAATGTAATCTAAAAATTTAGTGAAAGAAATTGGATGTGAATATTTATCTCTTGGTGTAGATAATTTCCATTTTTCGTAGGTTTCAAGATCTTCAATATTTATAATAATAGTTTTCCCGGTTTTTCCTGCAATTATAAGTTCTGGCTTCAATACTTTAAGGTCTTGCAAGTCAAGAACGGAAGGAAGAGGATAATCTTCGTCAGAATGCGTGTGTCCAAATAACTCAAAATCTTCTATAACTTGAGAAGTATCCTTAGCTCCTTTGAGAATAATCCCACGTTGCGGTTGTTTTAATTTTCTTTCAAAATCCAATGCAAACGAATATTCGTATCGATCCTTTGCTACTGCTTTCATTCCCTTAACTAAATTGTCAGGAAGCTTTTTAATCATCATTTTTTTCTTTTCGTTTTCTTTAATTGCCTCTGGTTGCAAAATAACCTTACTTGGATAGCGTTTAGTTATTTCTTCTCCACTCTTATCTTTTGCGAAATAAAATTCAATTGGTCCTTTTTGACCCTTTTGATCGGATTTATTCTTTGAAGCTTTATTTCTTACTTTGGCAAAATCTCTAATATCTTTCTGTACCGTTTTATATTCTCCATTAATATCTGCTTCGTACATTCTTCCTTTATATTTCACTACGGTAGTGGGTATTCCTGTTTTAGGTAAAACTTTTACTTCAGGAGCGTCCATCGAATCTATATATAATGCATCACATTTATTGGGATGTTTTCGCCAATAGGGATTCGGATATCTAAAAGTCATTCGAGCGTTATGAATTGCATCGGGGTGTGTCTTCATGTATCTTTCGATGTTTAACTGATTAGCGGTAGTAGACGATAATTGTTTTAAAAACGCAGTATTTGCGTTAACATCTCTATAATACCCTCCTGTTTCGTATGCTACCTTTTCCACTTTGCCAAATCTCGTTCGATCGTAAGGTTTTACATGTATTTTTCTTTTAGGCATAATTTATTGATGTTATATCTTTATTTTTGTTTTAGGTTTTGGACGCTCATTGTTAATTTTAAAATTTTGGGAGATTTTTTCGTTCTTTCTGCCATTTCTTTAAATACAACTTCGGTACGGTAGGTAAGGGTTTTGATACTTCTCGATGAAGATCTTCCTTTAACTCGATGGTAGTTTCCTTTTTGTAAGGATATACTTTTACTC
>JAHPYY010000138.1 GCA_019058515.1 Promethearchaeota archaeon | reverse complement strand
GAATTAGAGAATCTAAGATTCCTGCTCATTATCGAAACAAAAAGAAGATTAACCAGATGATCCAAAACTTCTGGTCATTCGAACTTTTTAAGAAAAAGCTGGAAAATAAATGCCAGGAGTTTGGGATGGAGTCGATTTTGATTGATGAATCATACACCTCTTCTATTTGTCCTCAATGTAATAAAAAGGTAAAAGCAGATGATAGAACCTTTCTATGCACTAAATGTGGTTATGAGCAAGATAGAGATGTTGTAGGAAGTATTAATATTTTAAAGAAGTATATGCAGGATTATCAAGGTATTGATAATGTTAGGGTAGAGAACTATCCTTTAATGTCTAAGATTTGAATTGAATCTTAGGGACTACAAATCTACTGCAGTAGATGTTCAAATACTTCAAGTTATACAATTTTAACAGAGTACTGTTATTTAAATAACCTAAATCGCAAATTTTTATAATGCCTCCCACATCCTCGCAATATTACAACTCAGTTGGCTTGAAAAAAGACAAAATTCTCTATCGTGAATATCAATATAACATAATACAATCGTGTAGAGATAAAAATTCCTTGGTCGTGCTCCCAACAGGCTTGGGAAAAACGATTATTGGTATTCTCATGATATCGGAAGCGATTAAAAAGTATCCAAAATCTAAGGTAATTATACTTGCTCCAACGAGACCGTTAGTTTCTCAGCATCACAAATCCTGCGTTGAATTTTTAGACATAGCAGAAGAGGATGTTGTGTTATTTACGGGAAAAATTCCCAGTCGAAAACGGATCGAAATATTTCAAGACGCTAAAATCGTAATATCTACTCCCCAAATCATTAAAAACGATGTATTAAGAGGAAGATACTCGTTATCTACGGTTTCATTGATTATTTTTGACGAAGCCCATCACACCGTTGGAAATTACCCAAATACTTTTATAGCGCAGAATTACATGAAACAATGCTCTGATCCGCTCATACTCGGACTTACTGCATCCCCGGGAAAGAATCATTATAAAATTCAAAGGCTTTGTGACAACCTATTTGTCGAGCAAGTTATTTTTAAAACATACAAGGACCACGATGTTAAACAATACATTTATGACATCAATCTAATTGCGGAAGTTGTAAGTTTAAATGCAGATATCATGGAGATCTCTCAGATTTGGGACGATCTTTTCCACAAATTTTTATTGTTTTTTATCGAAAGAAAGCTAATAAAACCCTACAAAAAGTATGTCTCCAAACTACACTTTCTTAATATAGCTCAAGATTTAACAATCTCCTTAAGATTTGAAGAAGAGCTAGAAGACAACGAGGAGATTCTTTCTCTACTATACTTTAGCGAGCCAAAAGTAATCGACGTTGTTCGGGAACTAAATTTGAACATACACTCGATATATTCTTATTGTTCTAGTTGCATATCTATCCTTCACGCAAAAGAGTTATTAGAAACTCAAAATTTCAGTTTATTTAATTCTTATTTAGAGAATATCGAGTTTAAAGCCCGGTCAGAAATAATTGCTTCTCAAAGAATTGTAAACTCTAAACACTATAAATTAATTAAATCATTACTTCAAAAAAAAAAAGTTAAAAGCTTAACGCATCCTAAAATACCGCGCTTGTTATCGATCTTAAAGGAAGAATTAGGGAATGGGGATCTCGATAAGATTATTGTTTTTACTCAATACAGAGAAATGGCTGAAACTTTAAAACATATCATAAAATCCGAATTTAAGTCAAAATATGTAGTCGAAAAATTCATAGGACAAACCTCTAAAATTAACGATATTGGCTATAAGCAAAGCAAACAGCTAGAAATTCTCCAAGATTTTAAGAAAGGAAAAATAAATATATTAATTGCTACAAGCGTTGCCGAAGAAGGATTAGATATCCCCAATGTTGATGTGGTAATCTTTTACGAGCCTGTACCTTCTGAGATCCGACTGATTCAAAGAAGAGGTAGGACGGGTCGATATACGAGTGGTAGATGTTATGTGTTAGTGACTAGCAACACTGTAGATGTTGCTTTCCATAAAAGCGCTTTAAGAAAGGAAAGTAACATGAATTTGATCTTGAAAATGTCTGGCTGCTTAGAATTAGTAGATTCGATTGATCGTTCTTGCATTGACTTTACCAAGAGTATTGAAAATGCTAAGAGGTTGGATCTCACAAAAACTTACGATGAAATTAGAAAACGGGAGAAAGAACATCTTCTTAATAGGTCATTAGAAGAAATACTGGAAGAATTAGATCGTTTTAGTAAGAGTCAAGAGTATGATGCTCTTAGGAACCACGGAGTCACATTTCTCTCAGATTTAGTAGATTATAGTGAGAAAAAAATTAAAAAAAAGATAAGAACCATTAGAAAATTTAAGGAACCGAAAAAAAAAGCAACTAAGAGGTATTTTAATCGAAATTTAAAGACTTTGGTAAATCTCGCCAAAACCTACTCTACTAATGGAAAAATAAGATACTCAGAATTTAAAATATTAGCTTCTGAAGAAGATATTCAAGAAACTAAATTCAACACACATTTCTATCAAGCTTGTAACCTTGGATTATTAAAGAAAGAAAAAGATCATGTTTATTATTTAAACGATTTTGAATAAGGTTTGCCTTACTCGATATTAATTGGTTCTAACACTCCCTTTTCTTTTAAAGATATTATTGCGCTAATTATTTGATCTCTGGATTCCTTTCGACCTGCAAGTCCAAAACTAAGCAAACTTGAAACAAAGAAGAACTTTTTCTCCTTTTGTATTTCCTCAGCAACTTCTACTAGAACTTTTTCGAGAGCATTTAATTTAATAACTCCTGTTTGTTTTCCTAATTGAAGAGGATACATCAAAGAAGTGTTAAAATAACGTTCAATAAGATCTTCGCTGTCTCTATAAGGGGTAACATCCCCGTCAAACTTACCAACTTGTTCTTTGAAACGCGCTTCAAAAGCCCGAGTAAAATTGTTCTGACTGTGCTTTAATTTTAAGGAAGGGATACCGTCTGAAATTAATGCGGTTCTTACGCAATTTCCGTCCGTGAGGATTATTTTAAAGTCGCCGTAATCCATTTCAAACCCTTCTTCTTTATGTTCTTTTGCTTCTTCATCCCTTTTTATTTCAGACCTAAACGCAGAAATCGCTTGAAGGAATCCTCCTACTAAATCGGGATCGAATTCAGATGTGCCAACTTGTTTGTCGAAAATGGAAACTCCAACGTCCTTGTGGATTATCATTAAATACGAGATTTTTAATAAGTCATCTAAAATTAGAGCATCGTCCGCCCATTTTTCTCTTAGTTTGCTTCTATGGCGACGCAGTAATACTAACGCAATAGTTAAACCAGCGACAACTGGAAGTATATACGGTAGAAGCATTAAGAAAATATTTAAGAAGAGCTGTTCAGGAGAAATTAAAGTGATGGTGAGCGTTTCAATACTTTGAGTCGCTGCGTAATATGTTCCATTAGTGCCATATGACAATCCTATGAACACACTATTATAGCCGGCGGGCAAATCGTAATCAACTTGAATTAAACCGTTTTCGTTCGAAATATCGCTCAAAGTTTCAATTGCATTTCCTTTATCGTCCTTAATTTCAATATTAACGGTTTCTCCCTCAATAGGTTCACCTGTCTCTTCGTATGATAAAAGGCCTTCGATAAAGATGTTGGTACCCTGCAAGGTATCGTTAGTATAGGAATCAATGTTCAAAATTTCAAGTTTTACTGGGTACAACGATATATTCATTTCCCTTAGAGTCATTGATACAAACGCGTGTGTATCGTTATACATACTCCAGTAAGTTTTCATGTAGTATACTCCTGGTTGTTGAGTTGTAGAAAACACGTTCCAACTAAAGGAAGTTGAATTTTCCGATAAACTTGCATTTAATTGGGTTAAATCGCTGTATAACACCTGCTCCTGGGAATTTAAAACTTCAAATCTTACATCTCCTCCGTAATAATCGGGAATTAACACAGATTCTGATATTTCTTGGTCGATTTTTAGATTGGTCGTATCGTTGTAACTAATGGTCATAGTGCTGATGGATGAATTGAACTTGGCTTTCCAGCTCCCATCAGATATATTATATATATTGATAATATCATGCATTCCCGAAGTGTAGTTTGTCCAAGACCACCCTCCATCAGAAATGCACACCGTTCCCGTACAATTTAGTAATTCCATCATTTCCCAGTTATTGGGTACTGACACTTGAAAACCTCTGCTTGTGCTGGGTATGTTATATTGTCCGTTGTTATCGTAAAAATCGAAACTACCTGTCACATACCATAACACTTTCTCGTATGAGGTTGCGAGTTCGTATTCCCACTCAAAATTATAATCTTGTTCGATTAAATAAGTTCCTACGACGTTAAATGTAATCTCTGGCCATATAGATGATACATTAAAAGAAAACGATCCTTGAGTTGGAAATCCATTACTAACGACTCCCGACCAAAGTCCTCTTTGATAACCATTATCTGAAATATTGCTCCCAAAGTTTTGCATAATGATATCAGAAGGTAACAATGTGGCACTGTTTAGCCCGAAGCTAATTTTTGAAGTAACATCGGAGGATATCGCGTTTTGAACATAAATTATAAACGCAAATTCATCGATCGTAATATTGAATTTCTCAAATGTGTTATTCCCCACATACCTTAATCGCATTCTTACTAAGTTATTGTTTGAAGTGTTTACCAATTGCATAAAAGTCCATGTCGCAAAGGGATCAATTATCGTAACATTCGTAGTTTCTTCACTAAAAGCGTAACTGTTATTCGATATTCTACTATCCACCGCAATCCAAGAAGATTTATTGTCTTCTAAGGACATGTGAGTTACATTATTGTTTCCTTTATATATTTCCAAAATCGATAGACTCATATTACTTGAATCGACAACACTTACATTTGAAGTGATCCTAATATCGATCTGCGGTACTATTGGATTAGGTTGGAGGAACAACCAATCTTGTAAATCATCCACATCGAAAAGTGAGGAATCAATACCCTGCAACACATTAAACTCAAACTCGATTGAAGCGTTATTACTACTAGCGTTCGCTTCAAACCTAACTTCGTCAATTGTATTTAACGACTCAATTGCTTCATTATGAGATAAGCTGGTTGTTCCATTTACCACAGTAACATTATTCGGATAGTGTGTCTCTCGTATTAATGGATCGTAGGAGACGGTTATATTTAGTCTCGGCAACTCCCTTATTTCTACAGTTAATTGGTTGATGGTCATATTAAAATAATTTGGAGTACTGTCATTATAAACCTGGAATCTAAATGTTAATGAATTTCCCTCCGAAAAATTCATATATTTATTAATTATGTACCATTTTGTCCACGCATCAGATATGAAAATCGTGTTAATATCTTCGTTTGTCTGGTTAATCAATCCAAGCCCTTCAAAACCTCCCGTTCGATTCTCAATTAATAAATATGCGTATTCAAAGTTCTCATTTTTGCTCAGATTTGCTGAGAATGAAATATTAATAGAATTTACATATCTATAATGCTGAGACCACCAATCAATCTCATTTCTCCTAGTAGGATCAGCAATATCTTCAAATGTTACTCCATACCCTTCTAACTCTTCCACATAAACCTTAGCTTCCACTATTGCGATATTTAATCCAAGACTCACATGATAAGTTGAATTAACGAAATATCTATCATTATCAAAATACTTGAATGAAGTTAAATTTCCATAAGAGTAATTCCCTAAGTCTGGTAAGGTTTCATTTTCAGCGACATAATTCGTATAATATTTATCGGTAAAAAAATCTGGGTTTACAGCAAAAGTGTCTCCTTCTCCTTTATCGTTTGGGTTCTCTCCATCGGGACTAAAATAGAGAAATTTAGGACCCCCTCCAGTTTTAGTGTCGTCTGGAGGAATCTTAATTTTTAACGCAAACCAGTACTTCTTAATCCCACTTTCAATCGTCCAGTTAGTATTGGATATATTTAAAAAAGTTGGACCATTACCAGAATCTTTAAAGTTAAAGGTTTCCCAATGCGCAGCATATACCGTAGGATGAGGTTTTTTAAGTGTTCCTAATGTTTCGTTCTCATTTGGCGTTCCTATTTTATCGTTCGTACAGTTGACTATTCCTACTTCCCAGGAGTTTTCATCAGTAAATTCGGTTGGGTGATTAATGTCTTGTATAAATATACTCACATTGTTCACAAACTGACTAATCCTTACAGAAAATTTTTGATAAAAATAAATAGGTCCAAATTTCGAGCTGTAAATAAATTCTGAGGATTCTGTTTCTATGTCTTTGGTATAATTAATCGCTTTAAGATCTTCAAAATTCATGTTAGCATAAGTCAGTTCCCAATCTGGTATGTATATGTCAGGTTGATCGCTTAAACTGGGTTGTTCACCGTTGACATAACAGTTAAAATTTGTGGTCGTAATGGAGTTATATATCTTTCCTTCGCGATCTTCTATTGTTCCTGTAATCGTATCTTGAGGAGAACTAGACTCAAGCTTTCCTGTCTCATATTCTGAATTTTGGCAGTTTTTACTTAATTCTTGGTTTTCAATATCTTCATTTTGAGAGGTTGTATTTAAAAAAACTATAGGGAAAAATGTAAAAGTAACGGATACAATAAAAAATCCTAAAAAAACATGCTTAAATAATTTCGAACTATTCATTTAAAACCCCGCAATAGTATTAAATTCTATAAAATATACCCTATTTTTAAGATAAGATAGAATTTTGCTCTTTTAAAATTAGTTGTTCTATAGATCCCGAAACTACCCCAAAAGTCGCTTGTCTAAGCACACAATAAGTTTTTAAAATCGTTATGTATTCAATTAAAACATCTGCAGTATCCTTTACTGAAATTACAGGTGATAAAAAATGGATTTATACTCCCTTAACAAAATTCAAGGCAAAAAATGGTTTGTTTTTTATTCAATCTTTTGTATTAACCTCGTTATCCAAGTATTGTGCATTTTAACCTTCCAACCTTACTGGAGCGTAATAAATTATACAGTATATAGTTGGATTAATGTGTACATCGATATAATATTCATTTTCTTAGTTTTCCCTCTTTTAGCTCTAATATTAGGTGTGAGTTTACTTGTTTTGAGTTATCATCAATTGACTAAAAACGGACAGTTTAAACCTAAAAAAGCGTTTATTTATATTCCGTTAGCATTATTAATAGGATTAGACCTCCTAATCGCAATTTTTTTTTCCCAATTAGGAGATCTCATATTCTTATTACCTAGAACAATCGAGTTTTTCAGCTTTTATCTTTATTTCGTAACTCTTTTTTGCTTGATTTTTTTACTATTTCCCCTAATGAAATCAGTGTATATATATATTACCATGAATATAGATGATAAGCTTTTGAATCGAAGGAATCTTAAAACAGTAATTATTGGTTCAATTGTAATCTACTCGTTTCTTTTTGCAACGCCTTTTCTCTTTGTTCCCTCAAATGCGCTTTTCTATCCTCTTCCTGAGAAACCTGCTTTAATTGCACATAGAGGTGTATCTTCGCTTGCTCCTGAAAATACATTGAAAGCGGGAGAATTAGCACTGGAGTTTGAAGATGTTATTGGATGGGAAATTGACATACAAATTAGTTACGATGGAATCCCTTTCTTAATGCATGACGACACACTTGAAAGAACTACCAATGTCGAAGAATTATTTCCAACAAAAATCTCTCAACGAAGTTCTGACTTTAACATTTCAGAGTTAATGCAATTAGACGCAGGATCTTGGTATCTTGAACAAGATCCCTTTGGTATGATAAGAACTGGAACAATCAATAGCACAATAACAGAGACTTTCAAGGGAATTGCGATTCCTACATTGGAAGAAGCCTTAAACTTTTCCCGAGATAACAATCTTTACATTGATTTTGATATTAAAACCCCTCAACAAACTCATCCATTTTACAAAAACACTATCGTCATCATACTTGACACGGTGATTCACTCAAACATAGCGCAAGACAAGATATTATTCCCTACTCTAAATACCAATTGGATTGAGCTTATAAAAAGTAGAGCTCCAAATATTTTAATTGGTTGGCAAGGCACTCCAAATTATAACGAATATAAAGAAAGTTCCTACGAATTTGATTACATAAACTCAGACGATGTGTATTCAAATCAAGCTTATATTGAATTATACAATAACGATGTTCGAACTTTGATCTACACTGTTGAATCTCCCATTCGGTATTATCAGTTGTGGTACCTAGGCGTGACTTGGGTAAAAACGAATTCTCCTCAGAATTTCGAACATATAGAAGAACCAATTGCAGTTATGGATTTTTCAGTATATTTAACCTTCTGGATTGTGATTTATCTGATAGCCGTGGGCACGTTATGCATTCTCGTCTACAAGTCTCGAATTACATTGAATAAAACTATTTCAACTCAAAATAGAAGGGATAAGAAACAATCCCCGCTGTCCTAAATTCCCTTTTTTTCTTTTCTTCTTCTTTTCAACAAGAAGTATGCGATTAACACGAAAAGAATTGAAATTGGTAATGCTATAATAAAGGGATTATTCCCGCTAAAAATAAATAAATAATAGGATATGGTAAAGATCGATGCGAAGAATGCGATAATGCTCGAGTATTGGTTAGTAAAATTTTTCAATCTCGTTAAAAACATATAGAGTCTAAAATCCATTTTTTTTATCACTTGTAGCTCTTCTTCGTTAAGATTGTTAATAATTTCGGGATTTTCGTAATATATACCAATTCTAGGGTCGTATTTTCCTGGCAAACTACCGTCACTAATGAGAGAAAGCAAGCTATCTTGAATATTTTGTCTCTTAATATGCAATTCGTTATTAAGAAATCCAACCGTTAAATATTCGTTTGCAACCGCTTTTATTGCCATGTCGATGTAGGATTTTATGATTCGCTTTTCTAAAGTTTTTACTTTTTCTTTTAGAATCTCGTCAAATTCTTTGATAAATTTCTCAAAATTCTCTACTATGTGCCTATTCTTTGTCTCGAAACCCTTGAATTCCTTGCTAAACTCCTTTATCTTGGATTTAACGTTTTTATTAATTCTCTTACTTTCGAATTCGATGTTCTTTACTCTACGTTTAATTCTTGAGTTAGCTCTTCGAAATTCCTTAATCTCTATATCGTCCTCGACTCTACTCTGAAGGGTTCCCAAAAGTTGACTCACAAATATTTTTTGGGAGTTAATGTACTCTACTAGCTCATCTCTTAACGACTCATTCTTAATAAGGGTGAGCTTGTCGATTCCTTTCCGTTTCCTTTCTTCGTATTCCAAAATAAATTTGTTTTTTGTTTTAACATAAAATTCTCTAATTTCAGGGCTAATCTTTGAAACTGTACTGTCTTTAGTTAAAGTTTCATTCAATTCCATCTCAATTTTTTCTTGAAAATTATGGAAAAGCTCCAGAAACTTGTTATTTTTACGTTCGAAAAATTCAGAAATCTTTATATATGATTTATCGGTCTCTGTTTCGTCGTAAAAAGTTTTTAAAAAGTTGGATAATTCTACATTTAATCTGCTGAATTCTTGAGAAATCAAGCCTTGAAGTTTCTGGAAGCGGGTTAAATTTCTTTCAATTTCTCTAATAATTTGAGCGTAATTTTCCAGCATAGAATTGAAGTGATATTGGGTATCCTCGTAGTCTTTCCTGCTACTAATGTTGATATTTAACTCTCTGACTTTTTGATAAAACTCGTTCCTGATTTTTTCTTCGAAATTTGCTAAATCACTGATTCTGTTTTGAATCTCTAGGAAATTAACGCCTAAAGTTTTATTCTTTATGCAAGAATCGTATAAACCTAAAAGCTTTCCTATCGACTCCGAGTTTATTTTGTTGAATCTATTCTCAATAAAAGTTCGCAATTCTTTATTTTTGTAGTAAGTATCGTCGTAAATGACAAAAACCTTTTCACTTTCATCCAATTCACCGTTTAATTGAGAAATACTCATCATATTTTTGATATGTTCAAGAATTACATCGCATTTCATATCCAACTCGTGTTTTAATTCTTTAATTTGGACATTACTTGAACCGCTTTTATTCGCCAGTGACTTAATCTTAGTTGATATTATTTTATTCACAAATTCTTCTTCTAATTCGTCGATTTCTAGCGTAATATATTCTAGAAATTTTTCCCATTGGATTACCGTTAAAGAACCCTTTTCGTCATACGAGGGAATTGATTTTTTGCATTTTTCAAGTTTAGAGTTATATTTTTTGTTAAATTTATGTAGATCTTCTCTTAACGAATTGAAGTTTTTATTGATTTCTTTTAATTCTTTCGATTGTAATCTCTGTCGCTCTTTTTTATATCCTTCGATGTTGGCTTTTAACTTTTGTATAGTTTTAGACACATAAGAATCCAAATCTTCTATTATCGCTTTATTCCTCTCCTCTGAAATCTTTTCTTGTTCCTGTTGAGTAAAAGCGTGGATAGAACTTATAACAGCATCTTCTAATTCGTCGTAAATGTCCTGTAGGTGCCTATACAGAAAGTATAGTTTCTTATTGTTTTTAATCCCTTTTTTAACCGAATCCTTTATTTGCGCAATTTCTTCGGTTAGTTTCTTCAATAGCGAATCAGATTCAGATTTTATGTCGTTTCTAGCGTCACGAAAATTACCTTCTTGGACGCGAGATTTGATGCTTCTAGATAATTCTTTAAGTTCCTTATCGACTTTCGATCGAATAGATGTAGTTTTGTAAATAATTGAGTTGAAAAAATTTATCCCACTATTGTAATACTCAAAAAACTTTATGGAATCTTCTTTAATTTGAATCCAATTTTTAATAATCTGTTTATGTTGATCTTTAAGATTTTGATCTCTTAAGACAATTTTCTGAGAGACTTGGTAAATTATTCTATCGTAAGAGTTTATTTTTTCGATATATCTGTTTATTTCCCCTAGGATGAGGTCTACTTTGTCGTAGCTGTATTCTTGTTCTAGCTGTTCTTTAAAGAAGTTTTTGAACACATCCTTTTCTTTCGTTAAATATTCACCAATTACAAAAACTCTCTCTTCCAGTTCCGCTACAATTAACTTAAACTTAATTAATTCCTCTTTTTCTTGAATTTTCTCTTTGAGATATGTCTCTGTTTCGCTTAACTTTATCTTTAATTCTGAATATTCTTTTTTCCAAGTTTCAATTTCATCCCCAAGGATTGCGTTAAGGTTAATATAGTATAAATCTTCGTTAAAGGCGTTTTCAATGTTCTCATTGAGAAAATCAGCTTCCATAAGCGCAGTCTTCAAGGTGAATCTAAGCCGTTCCTTTGCGTAGTCAACTTCATTTAACAAAAGATAACTCTCAATTTCTTCTTTTATTTGCTTAGTGACATTTTTAAGGTTTAAAGTCATATTGTAGAGATCGTTTTTGATTTGTTCCAGTTTTTCTTTTTCTTCTTCTAATCTCTCGACTTTTATTTCCTTATCTCCGACGATTATCTTGTCGAGTATTTGTTCCAGCAAAAAATAGTACTTAGTTGATAGAACTAGCCTTTTCTTAGTTTTAATCTTTCCTTTGAAAAAATATTTAGACATCATATCGTCTAGGAGTATACGCACATCTTTAATGCGAACAGGCGTATTTCTGTACCGCGTGTTATACTTTTTAATTAAATCTGAAAGCGAAACAACGTTATTCTGAGACAGAGATTCGTAAATAGCTTGGGCAAGTACTTTTTCTTGAGAGCTTATGTTCCTCAAGTAATTTGCGAACTCGGTCTTGTTATCGAGGATTTTTAGATTGAAAGAATAACTCAAATTTATATAGGAGATTACCTCCTCGATTCCTCGAGATAACCCAAATGAATTAATAACGGATTGAACGTCAATATATGACTGACTTTCCAGACTCTTGTATATCACTCTTTCTATCTCCAAAATGAATTTTTTCCAAACAAAGGATAAGATGATGATTAATCGAGAGAATTCCATAAACTTGATGAAGCTTAGGTTCGCGTAATTTGAGATTAATTGGGATATCTCTAAATTTATAAACGAATATATCGCAGTTGGATTATAATCGTACAACCAAGAGAGAATGTGAAAAGTATATACGGCCCAGAAAGTGGTATTTGTTTTGCCGTTTATTTTTTTGAAGCTAAATCCTCCATTTTCCTTTTGAAATTGAAGTAAATACTGAATATCCTTGTCTTTTACTTCGTAATCGAGGTTTAGCATTTTTAAGCAAATTATCTTAAATACAATCGAAGGATTTTTTTTTAAATCTCCAATATACGATTTAAATTGGTCCTTGTATATCCTAATATCAATGCCTAAAAGGAAGAAGATTTGAATCACGTAAAACAATGTTCTCGCGGGACTGGTTTTTTTGTCAATTTCGCAATTATTATCAAAACAATGGTAGAATTTGTTACCCTTTCTATGATTTAATACGAAGTTTTTGATTTTTGCCTTATTAGAATTAATTTCCCCAGATAGCATGTATTCATCTAATCTGTTTAGCAGATACAATATGGCTACTGCAAAATATGTCGACCAAACATCGGGTTCTTTTCGCGAGCTAGGGTAAAGCTTAAATCCCAATTCGTTGCTTTGATATACTTCACACTTTTTCAAGAAGTTAAAAATCTCTTCAGCGTTTTTATTTTCTTCTATTTTTAAGTACTTTCTAAACAACAAAAACCAGTAAATGTGTTCTAAATTTACATTACTCGACGAAAACAGTTTGGTACCGTATAACCGATAAGATTCTAACATTCTATCGTAATTTTTTAAGTAGAAAAAGCCAATATCTTTCTTTTTAATTGTAAGAAACGATCTAAAAGGCTCAGTCTTGAAATGAGTGATATACGGGTAAGCGCTCTTCCCTTCTATGATATCAGAATTTGAAATCAATAGTCTAAAACCTAAAAAATCCTTTTTGTGAATAATGTTAATTTGAGAATTTATTTTTATTGTTCACTTCTTTTACCAAATTATTAGAATAGAGCTAAAAATACTCCGTGGATAATAGACGCTTTTTGATGCGATTTTTCCATGTTAATAAATTCGTGTAATATCAGGAAGTAGTTTTTTGTTCGTATAACAGGAGTTATAAATATAATTTTAAATAAATTTTCACTAAAAATTTAAATACCCAAATTTTCATTATAATTACATGGAAAATAAAGAAAAAAAGAAATCAAAATATAAATATACCTACGTGCAGTTCACTGTTTCTGAGCAAGAAAAAGAGGATATAGAGCATTGGGCTGAAGTATCAAGAGCAAAGACTATTAGTGAGTTCGCTCGAACGGCTATTAAAGAAAAAATAATGCGCTTGAAAAATCCTGAAAAATTCGCCATAAAATCTAACCCTACTACCCAATTGCTAAAAGAATTATTAGCTCAGCAGCGTAAAATGATTGAGATGGAAAACCTTACCCAGCAACGATTAACATTGATAGAAAGCCTAAGTAGCGACATGGAGAAATTAAAGAGAATTTCCTTTGATTTAGACAAAGAAACGGCAATAATAGAAGCATTATTAAAAGCTAACGGGGAAATGAATGTTAACGAAATAGTACAGAATTCTCAGATCTCTGATAGCAAAGCGTATAAAGTCTTATCAAATACTTCCAAATTCAAATTAAATATCATAAACGGAAAATTTGGATTAGTTCAGGAGGATTAAAGGACAATGAGTCAAGCAGAAGCAAAAGTATTTTCATTTGATAACGAAACCATTATAAATAAATATTTAGGACATTACAGTAAATCACCAGATTCAGTAAAAACAAGAAAACACAGCTTAAACTATTTTTTTAACGAAAATTATTTTCATTACTCTGGCCATGTTTTCGAAATTGACACCACAATTTTAATTGATTATTTCCAATATTTGAACCTTTTAGACACTCTTAGCCTAGAATCGAAAAAAACAAAATGGAAAATATTGAAATCTTTTTTAGAATTTACGATGGAATATTATTATAAAGAAGGATTTACTGTAATTATTCCAACCTATACAGTTAAATTCAGCAAAAGTCAACCTACTTCGAGAGTCGACAGAAATGCTATTATGTCCGAAGAGGAAGTCGAAAAGATTCTAATCTACTTCAAACTACGGCATTTTAAATACTACTTGATTTTTCGTTTGCTCGCTGATACGGGTATGCGAAAAGGGGGATTGTTAAAGGCTGATATTGGTGATATTAACATTAAGAAACGATGGATTAAGACAAAAGAGAAGTCGGGAAACTGCGTGTATTATTTTACTAAGGAACTTGCAGAGCTAATGGATATATATCTCAAAGAAAGAATCCGAAATAACGCAAACACAAACGCACTTTTCATATCTCGAAGAGGAAGTCGATTTAGCCCTCGATTCTTCAATCTAAAATTAAAAGAAGCTCTAATTGACTTAAAAATTAGTAAAAATATTACTTGCCATACTTTTCGAAAGACTATAAACACACTCAGAAAATTAAAGCTTGATTGTAGTCCTGAAAACCGTAAAATCTTATTGAACCATAAGCTCCGAGATGTTAACTATGAAAGCTATACAAAACTCGAATACAAGAATTTCATTGAACTCTATGATCAATATTATCCTTACTACAATCTAACTATTTAATTTATTTCCAAATTATTTTTTTTTCTTTTCTTTTATTGCTTAAATTGTATTACTTTACTTTTTATTTTATAGTTGAACTATGATTAATTTTTTAACTTCTAGAGTCTATACTTTAACGAAATTTTCCAAAAATTTGACATAAGATTATTTACTATTTAATCTTTACTTGAGACATCATTATTTAGCGGAGTTTTGAGTAAATCTAGAATTCTCTCTTAAAAATCATATTTATAGGATTATCTTTATAAATTGCAACAATAGAATTATCAATATCAAAATCTAATGATTCAAGCGTTTCATCCTTATAATTTTTCAATTCATCTTGATTTGCAGTGAAAATATATTGTAAATTTTCTGATTTTATAGCCATTTTATGAATTAAATTTAGTGATTTTATTACTGTTCTTGACTCAATTGCGTGAAATATACCATCATGAATTAAAAAATGTGGAAACATCAACTTTTTATTAATTAGATTGAAAAACACTGTTAGATCATAAATTAACATTTTTAATCTAAATTTTCCAAGTGAATTACTCTTGGGAATTTCTACTTTAATTTTTAATGGTGATCTTACATCTGAATCGGGATTTATCGATAAAACGGCATCTTCGGGATTTTCAATAAATATTAAATCCTTAACAATTGAGAAAAAAATGGAACGAATATCTTCAATTTTTTTTCTTGCCTTTTCCATCTCATTATTTATATTTTTTACTTCTTTCGTAATTTTCGTATTTTCATTAGTTATTTTTTTGTTTACAATATTGATTTCATTTGTAAACAGCAGTAATTTTTCCTTTTTTTCTTTTTCTAAAATCAATCTTTCATAACTGGATTTGATACTATCGAAAGCTTTTCTTTCATTTAATTCTGTGTATATTTTAGACCTTTTAGATTCTATTTCTTTAATTTCGTTTGTTATATTCTCAATATTATTCTTAATTTCCATTTCCCTATCTTTAATAAACCTACTCCTATTTTTTGCAAGAACCTCCCTGAATTCGATTACTTCATCCAGTTTCTTCTTAACCAAATCTCCAAAAGTTCTATTTATTTCTCGATATACTTCAATTGTTCTTTCTTTATCAAATTCAATTACAATTTCTCCAGATTTTTTATAATCCATTAATTTTTTCTCTAGTAGATGTAAATCCTTTAGTCTATTTCCAATTTCAGAAGAAAAATTTACCAAATTCTCCTCTAATTCCTCGTATGAATCAAGAAAAGTATAATCTTCTAAAGACTTCTCTAATTTTTCTATTTTCATATCGATAAGTTTAATTTCAGACTGAATGTTTTCAAGTTTCTTACCATGTTCCTTTTCTAAGTCGTCAATTAAATCTTTTCTCTTCCTCGTTAATTTATCGGTATTTTTCCTTACTTCAAAATAGTCTGAAAACGCTTTATTCGGTAATCCAAGCAAAAATAAATTATAGACATATGATTCAAATTTAGTTTGATAAATGCCTGCAAACTTAAGGGGATTTAATCTTTCAGTTTGGGCAATATCATCTTTTATAAAAAATCTTATCAATCTCCGGAACCATATATTATCATAGATACCATTATATGGTTGCTGACCAAAAAGGATCGAACCGAGTATGGTTCTTAAATGTTCAACTTTATAAGATTCTAATCTTCCTAAATCCTTTCCAAAATATGGCAGATTATAGTTTTCAAAACTTCTTTTAATATAATGTACATCATTCCAAGCTTCAAATTCTAACACTACCGAATGCCCTTTTAAAAAATCAAGCTTATTAATATCAAAATATCTATTTGTTCCTTCAGCTGATAGTAAAGCAAAATCTATTAAACGGATTAAAGTTGATTTTCCTATTCCATTTAATTCTCTTTTTTTCTCATCATTACTGTATTCACCTAGAATTAGATTAATCCCATTTTTAAATCTAACTTCGTTAATTAAAGGAGGAATCATAAAAATTCGTTTAAGAATCACTTAGATTACCCTCCCTTAAGAATTTAAGATCTGTTAATTTTGTTTGTTTTGATCCCCCAGCAATTTCAATGTAATATTCACTGAGTTTTATTAAACCCATTGAAAACAAAAATGTTAAAGTATCGAAAAATAGAGTGTGGTTTCTGCGACTATCACTTGATAAAAATTTTTTAAGAACTTTCTCAATAACTATTCTATCTTTAACATCAATTAAATTTGAAATAATTTCTGCACCCAATATTACAACATTCAATGTTAAATCTGATTCTGGCTGTATAATGGTCAAGGATTTTCACCTATTATACACGATTCAAATAAATATAAAAGAATAACTTCAACAAAATAGTTGAATTTACTATTTTTATACTCATCGCATAAGACTTCTTTAACAATTTTCATTTTTTCTTTAAAATTTCCTTCAAATCTCTCGAAAAGATCTAAAATTCTCATTTTCATTGCTGAAATATCAGTATCGTCATAAGCTTTTAGGAGAACTTTTAAGGCTTCAATATCTGTAAATGCTATTTCATGTTTTTTTCTAATTAAACTATGATCTTCCTTATCATAGTTTTTTTTTATCTTTTCTTCTATATCTTTAGGATTTCTAATACTATAGTCAACATTAATCTTGGGTGTTTTTATTAAATCCTCAGTAATTTGCTTTAATATATCGTTGCGATAATATTCAATTGAAATACCCAGTAAATTTGCCAACTCTCTGAATTTAGGAAAAGATAATTTCGATATCATTTCTAGTATCTGATTTAAATCATATATGATAACATCTGCTTTTAAATTTCTGAGATGGTTAATTCTATCAGCAGTACATTCGCCATTGTAAACAAAACACCAATCATTATAATCTTTTTCCCAATTTTGTTTATACTTATCGTAATCTGCACTACTTTTTTTTTTAAATTCTTTTAGATTTTTATTTACTATTGATGGTCCATACACAGCAACGATTTTCTTTCTATCAATTATACCATCACATCCTCTGTCTCTTTTTTGTTTCACAGAATCAAAATTCACTCCAAAATGCAATAAAAACAGCCTTGATACAAAATTATGAAATTCACTTCCATTTATTGTGATTATAGAAGCTTTGAAAGTTCTTCGTAGGTTGTTATCCATAATTGAATTTGGATTTTACTTTCCTTAATAATTTTTATTAGTATTGCATGTAAATAAATTTTATATTTAGGAAGTATTTTTTTTTTCTTATCTTTTTTTCTTGGATTGTATTACTTTTAGTTGAGCTATAATATCAATATTTCCAAATATCAATATTTCCAGAAGAAACTTTTCATAAAAAAATAAGCTTATTTTTTATCCTCAAAAGGCAAATCTTTTTATTTTCTTTCTTGTATGATTAGTTTGCTTAAGGAATCATTGTTTTTTAGTCATATAATCAGAAATTCCCTAAAAATAGAAAACGGTGTTCTTTAAGCAATCTTCTAATTTAAAGTTACTGGAATGTATAATCAGTCTTATTTTGATTCTTCCAATATCTAACTTTAATATGCCCGTGTCTCTTTTTTCTCAGTGAAATGTTAGTTCTAATCAAAGTATTAATGATTTTAAGTTTTATTCTTAATATATTGGATATAATCTTGAAATTGATAATACATTTTAAGGAATTAGGAAAGAAGCGCATTTAAATCTGATTAAAATAAAATTATTTTAATCCTTTTTTTTTTAATTTGGATATCCAGGAGAAAATTTTCATAAAAATATGGCCATGTAGACTTAGTTTTTTCCACTTCATTCCCATTACAATGCATTTGCACTATAGCAAAATTCTAAAAATCAGTAATTAGAAAATTAAGTAGGGATTGAATGACCTCTGCTTTTGAAAAAGTTCTTTATGCTTTCAGTAAATTCCTCATAGTAATCAAATCCAAGTGGAGGATCAGGTATATCAGGATTATTGATTGGGATAATCCAAAAAGCGTTTTCTCTCAAATGTTCTCTTATGTCTAATAATTTTGATGCATATAAATTTCTATCTTCTTCTGAAAGAAGGTCATAATCATTTCTTTTAAAGATTTGAAAATTCTTTAAAGACATCGGAATTCCTTTTACTAAACAATGGCAATCATAACCTATTTGATCATTTATAATTTCTAATTTATATTTAGGATGACTTTGCATATCGAAAACACTTAGAACTACAACTCCGTAATTTTCGGGAGGGTTTACATTTCTTGTTTGCGTAGTGTGCGGATCACTACAAATTTTTTCCCAATCTACCGACATCCCATCTCCCTTCTCATTTCTAAACATTGATTGTGTAGTTTTCAGTCTATGGTCTGGTCTTTGTGAAATAAAGATTTCTTTATGTACTCGTCGAAAAACAAACTCTTCTTCATTGATTTCTTTGTTTTTCCATTTTTTTAATAAAAGTTTAGTTTTTTTAGCCAAAAAGTCACCCAATCAACTATCTCATTTTTATGGATATATCCTGTAATATATTGGCCCTTTTTATCTTTTAAATTAACGGCTATAGCAGTTGTGTGATCTGATAAACTCAAAACTAATTTTGAGTCCCTTTTTTCCCATCGAATCAATATTGAATCATCGATGAAGTTAAATTTTGGAACCTGAAATCCTATAAATAGCTCATTTGAAATGCTAGTAAAAATACTCCTGAGTAGACCCTTCGAATAATTCCATATTCCCTCTGATATACTAATACATTCATTTTCTCTTCGATGTGTCTCTAAATAGAAAGATGCAATTTCGATTTCCTCTTCTATTCTTGAAGTTATATCTTTAATTGGAGATGTGGTGTCTTCTAAACCTGCAATTAACTCTTTAATTGGAAACGAGATATCTTCTAAACCCGCAGTCAATTCTTCAATCGGAGATGAGATATCTTCTAAACCTATAGTTAAATCTTTAACCGGAAATGAGATATCTTCTAAACCTGTAGTTAAATCTTTAACCGGAAATGAGATATCTTCTAAACCTGCAATTAAATCTTCAAACGGAAATGAGATATCTTCTAAACCTGCAGTCAAATCTTTAATCGGAAATGAGATATCTTCAAAACCTACAGTCAAATCTTTAACCGGAAATGAGATATCTTCTAAACCTGCAATTAAATCTTCAAACGGAATTGAAATATCTTTTAAACCCGCAGTCAATTCTTCAATCGGAGATGTAATACCTTCTAAACCCGCAGTCAATTCTTTGAAAGAAACTTTTACCTTTTTAAGAGGTATCAAGGAATTAGTTATTGCTTCATTTGGACCCCTACTAAGATCTCCTTGTTCTGTAGATTGTATTCGCAAGGTTCTATCGTAAGCTTGCTCAACTTTAACATTGTATTGAAACTCTGGTTCAATCTGATTTGTAGCACTATTAAATTTATATATAATAATTGGTTTACTTACACTAATGAGAAAATCACTCCACTAATCTTTTGCATATCTCATTTAAGGCACTTTCATAAATCTCTTGGAAATTAATCAAATCTTGATGATCTTCGGTTCTTTTTAAAATATTTAGAAATAATCTTGTATCGGGGCTAGTATGATTTGGTAATATTTCGATATTAAAAAGCTCATTCTCTTTAGTTACTAATTCTTTAGAAAACCGTATATAACTTACATTTAAATCAGGAACATTTTCAATATTTTGAAATCTTTTCTCTGAAATCCTCTTAAAAATGTCTATTGGTTTTTTATCATCTTTATTTAGAATTATTACATTTTTATTAATTACTTCATAAAATAAAAATGTTGATTCTAACTCGAATCCTAATGTAGGTAAAAGGTTCGACATCTTTTTAAACAAATCAAACACATTTGCTGGTATATCTCCTATGACATTTAAAGCATTTGTTGAAAGATTCAGTTGAATTTTAAGATTTTCTTGTTTTTGGTTTTCTTTCTTTTTCTTGGTAATTATTGTTAAGAATGGAGACATAAGTACCTCTTTAGTTAAAATGTCCTCATTTAATTCAAAATCTTCAAAATCTTGGTCGATATTTTCACTAAAATGTTTATAAAATGCTCTTAAAATATCTACATTCCTCACATGTGATTTAAATTTAGAACCGATATGAAATGGTTCAAATAATTCGCGTTTCATAGCTACCGTCTATATTTTTTAAATAAGATAATATCAAAAAAGTTGTAAAAAACAATCTGGTCAATATATTAGAAATAATTCAGCAAATTATATTTATGGATAGATATAATTTAAAATTATCATCCAAAAGGAGAAAATTAATCTATTATCCTATGAGTATAGAATTCTATATATTTTTCAGATGTCCTATATATTTATTAAAGGGATAATAACAATAAGATGGTATCTACAAGCATAGAGGAAAATATGTCATACTTCTCACGATTTAGGACTATATTTAAAGAAGACTTTTTCTCAAGTAGGGTATCATTTTTTGCAAAAATAAAAGTGTGCGTTTTGGGGTTTAGACTACTTGAAATTAAATTTTTTCCAAAATCAGAAGAAAATTCAAAAATTTTTTAGAAAAAATTTTTTGAGTCGATAGAGCACGAATTAATTCGCTAAATTGTCGGGATTTTACTCAATTTTCCTGCCTTGTAGAAACCCAAAAAAGCTTGTAAAAAACGAAAAAACCCTGTGAAAATTTATTTTTGCTTGTAAAAGTTCAATTTTCCTTGTATGAGGACTATGAGGTAGTTTTCTCTTTATTTATTAAGACTTTAAAACTTTAAACTTAATATAATAATAAAAAACTATACTATACTACCCATACAAGCTTTTTTTGAGTTTTACAGGGAAATTTTAATTTTTACAGGGAAATTTTAATTTTTACAAGGAAAATCGCAATTCTACAAGGTTGGAAATTTGAGGATTTTCTTAAAACCTGAAATATTACAGCCAAAATAGAAAATGAAAAAAATCTGTCTACTCAAATTCTCTTAATTTTGCTCTTGCAGATAAACTCCGTTTGAATGAATTGGACGATATAAAATCAACAAAACGCAAAAATCACAAAAACGAAACAGATCACTCACATTTCTAATCTTTTAATTTGTTTGAGATCAAAGGGAAAAGACACATTTCTGTATCCAATCCAGTTCCCACCAAACTTAGGACAATTATCAAATAGGATATCGCAATGAAACGAGACTTGCTTATCACCGATCTGAAAATAGTAAATAAATGGATAATAATTTGTTCCAGGTATGGCCGTGTATAAAATTTCGATCTGTTCTCTTCGATTTTTTTCTTAAACAGTCTATATACTCGTTTAAAATCGTTTTCTAAGATTTCGTACCGTTTAACGCAATAATAACCTGAAGAAAAATCTTTTTTCACATCAAAAATAAGATCTAATCGCTTAGCGATGTTAACAAACAATCTTGAAAAAGAATTAGGGTAAAGATAATAAAGAGTGTGTTTTTTTTTGTAATTTAATCTTTGAGTTAAAAGAAATTTCATTTTTTCAATTTAATTTTATTTGCACTGAAAACAAAGAATTTATGTTCTAATAGGTCCTGGACCGTGCTTTGTATTAATTCACTGGAAAAATTCGATTTTTCTTCTAATTCTGAGATTAATTTGTCGTGATTACAGCTCTTTTTCTCTCCGGCTAATTCTACGATCTTTTCCTTAATTTCTTGGTAAATCCACGACTTTTTTACAAAATACGTCGTACCCTTTACCAATTCTACGAGATACCCTTGTTCTTGAACAAATTCAAGGTTTTCCTGTTCGTTCTCTAAAAGAGCTTTATACTTTGTATTCGATTTGTTATCTTCTTTGCCAATATAATTATACACACCCCAAGGGTCCAAACGTGAGTCTGGTTTTACTGGAAAATAATGATTTTCAAGCCATTCTTTAATAAAAGCTATATGGTCTGTGATTGAAATCGTGTTCCCTTTTAACTCCATTAAAAGTTTAAAGGTCCGTTGAAAAATCTCATTAATGTTAACCAATCTCTCTTTAGAAACTGCGCTATTATCGTAAAATGGGATAATCTGATTAATTATATGCTTTTTTAGAAACTTAATATCGCTTGAATCTACTGTTTTTTTTAATCTTAACGCAGCTATGGCTCTTATTACTTTTAGCAACACTTTAAATTCTCTTGGAGTATTTAGTTTGTCGTCCTTCTTCGAATCAGTAATCGTGTCGTCCAATTCTTCAATAATCTCAATCATATCGTCAGAAATCTCGATACCTTCAGTGTATAATCGTTTCGCTTCATTTAAGTAATTAAAAATCTTCTCGTTTGAAACAGTTTGCTTAGGAGGATCAAATAGCCTTCGTCTTAGGATTTTCTTTACCAATTTAGATAATTTAGGAATTGCATAATGGATGTCAAATCTGTCTAAGATGGATTCCTGACCCTCTGGAAATCCTATATTTTCGTATAGCTTCTTATCGTAATCGTAAGCCTCTTGCTGCTCCTTATTTCCCTTATAATTCATCAACATTACAACTGCGGTTTCAGCCGGAGCATCGATTATTGTTCCATCTAAAGCTCTTTGAATTTTACCATCTTCTAAGCTTTTCATGCTTTCTAAACTAACATCCTCTAAATATTGGCCCTCATCAATTACTAATACCTTTCGAGAATAGTAGGGAATAGCTCCAATCCGCTTAATCAAATTCTTTTGGTCGTTAGCTCTCTGCGTAGTTGGGATTAATCCCTTATTTGTTGTATCTTTACCGGAAATAATACCCCAATTATTATATCCTAATATATTTTGGAACGCATGTGCAATTGAACTCTTAAATAACCCTCTATGTCCTCCGATTATTGAATTAATCGTGTTTCTCTTAGACCCGTCATGTTCAAAAGAATCGCTCGTAATCCACGCACAGACCATAATCAATTTCTCAAGAAAATACTCGTATATATTCTTAGAATACGAGTGAATTGAATTTACGATCTCATCCTGGTAATCAGGATTTTTTTCGAAACCTTCATAGATTTCGCTTAAAATACTTTTGTCCATTTTTTTACTTTCTAATCCTTTCAAATCTAATACCTCAATATAGTCAAATATTTCTTGACTGTCCTTTTTTGAATCGAGATCAGCAAAATCCTGTTTAATCACTCCGAGGATCTCAATCTCATCGTTCGGATTTATTTCTTGAATTTTCTCATAGAAATAATCGTAATTACTAAAGGCATAACATTCTTTCTCTCGGTCGGGATTAGGGTTTTGGCCTAAATCTCTAACAACAAACCATCCCGCTTCAAATGTCTCTGCCTTTTCGTCAACTCTTTTGAAATCTGCATAGCTCTTTGCTTTACATCTTGAATTAGTACAAAATTTAGGTTTTCTGTATTTACCCCGTACTCTAACTTCTTGAGGAATTTCAAATTGAGCTCCGCAAATAAGACACTCAAAAATAATCTTGGTCGCGATATACTTTTTATGAAGCACATGATCAAGAAATCTGCATCGAATTCGTACCAATTTATAGATAAAATTTCTAAAACTTCGAGAAAATTCAGTGATCTCAGGGAAAAGTTCTTCAAAACCAGAAATATCGGGAATAATGTTAATTGACTCGATATTTTTCATTAACTTCCTTATCTCTCTATACTCTTTAAGCTCTTCCCATATTCTATCCTCAAATAGAGCGAGACATCTTAAAGGGTTCTTCCTTATCATAGAAATTAAATTCTCGTCAACAAAATTTTTAACAGGTATTCGTATAATCGGATTTTTAACACCTTTTAAAAGATCCTCTCTTAATTTCTCTATCAATTGAGGTTGCTCAAATCTCAAAAAAACTTGAATTAAACCGTTATAATTAATAACCTTAGTTGGTCCGGTCGTGGTTTTTTCTGCTTCTACTATTGTCTATCACCTAAAAGAAATAATTTATTTTTCCAATCTTCTTTTTAATTAATCGATTCAGATTGTCCTTAAGAATAACCTCAACACCCGCATTCTTTAGGGACTCAATTAATTTAAGAACCTCTTCACGTTTAGGCTCCCTTATTTGGTTTCTGATATGAATGTCGCTATTCGCACCTATAAATACAAATTTAGGACCAATACTTACAATATCTTCAAGAAAAGAATTATCAAACCTTAAAATTGGTTCAATTGACACAAATTTCTTATCGTACTCAATGTTTTTAAAGTCGTTAATTCGGATTTCTGGAAATGCTGCAGTAGTGATATTGTAAATTTGATGGTTGTACCTATTCGTCTCAATAGTAGCACCAATCCAATTAGTATCTTTATTAAGAACCTTTAGAAATTCCTGGTATCGAGCGGGGTTTTTCGTTAAAAAGTATATTTCGCATTGATTTTCGTTGTATTCGTTGATTTTTTCAATTGTATAGTGTATCAATCCTCTTGGGATTGCTTCGTGAAAAAGATCTGTCATACTCGATATAAACACATTTTCATGCGTATACTTTAGGCCTCTTAGTCTTTCAGGATAAAACCCCGGGATAAATTTATCTTTGAATCGTAATTGAATGCTTTTTGCATAGCAATACACGCAATTATAGAAACAATTATGAAACTCGCTTTTATTAATGACTAATGGATTTATCGAATATAATTTCTCTTCCCTGGAATCAAACCAATCGATTTTTGTTTTATTTGGCTTTTTAGCTTCAATTCCATTTGATTGCCACCAAATTCTCACGTACTTTTTATCAAGAAAATGCTGACCATATATGCTTTCAAAAAAATCGTATAACTCTGCTTTAGAATCACCCCCCTCAAATATAGCATCGTTTTCAGTCATAGATTCCAGCGAATATAGCTCAATCTTTCTTAAAGGAGTATCTAAGAATTTTAACGACATCTTTGAACGCTGATTGTAGTAAAACTGTAAATCAATCGGTTTACTCGAATTGAAATTGTCTAAGACTTGCTGCCATTTCTTATTTAGCGGCCGTATAGTAGTTATTTTTATTCCCGACAAAATACGATAAATCAATTTTTCAACGCTGAAACTAATCGCAACCATCAATCTCATCCCTTTCTTTCATTCTTTCCTCTAATAATTCTTCAAACGCTTGAGGATCCCCTTCACATTCCGCATAAAGATTGCAATCCCCTTTAAAGTAATTACAATAATTACTATGAGGTGCTTCCCGATACATACAATGCAGAACTGATAACCGATAAATGTCGTTTTCAGAATACATATTTTCTTTTAATTTTTCTTCCCCTGCTGAGTCTTTATTTTTCCAATATATCCTCTTCCTCTTCTTTCTCTACAAATAAAAAACAAGGCATTAAAGGAGAGCAGCCTTTAAACCCTAATTCACATTTTTCTTCGTTTCCGCATTTTCTAACCACTCATCTCACCCCTGCTAACCTTCTTTTTGTAATTTCAATCGCAATTTCCTTATTATCGCAGCCAATAAAGGATCGATTTAAAAATTTAGCAGCTACTAAAGTAGTACCGGATCCACAAAAGAAATCTCCAACAATATCACCAGGATTAGAACTTGCACTAATAATTCTAGTAAGCAAATCTAAAGGCTTTTGAGTGGGAAATTTTTGGTACTCTTTTGCTCTGGTTCGAGTTTGAAAAGAGCTTATATCATTCCAAACTGAGCCTAATACCAATCCTTTCGATTCGTCAAGGTATTGCTTACCGTTGCGTCTTTTGCGGTATTTTCTCCCGTTCTTATCTTCAAATTTAAAAAATTTGTTAATATAATACTCAGAATACGGTAAATATTGCTTATTAAAAGTGTATTCGCTTGATTTAGTGTAAAATAAAATAGAATCGTGCTGCCGCACCCATTTATTAGCCTTAGATTTGAAGCCTGAGACAGATCCAACATTCCATATGATTTCTCTCCTAAAATTGGCCTTATTAAAAATCTTATCGCATATCAATTTTAGCTCGAATTTAGCGTGGGAATCGCATTGCAAGTAGAAAGAACCAGTCTCTTTAAGGGTTCTGTGAATTTCTAAGATTCTCTCTCGCATAAACCCAATATACCCTGAAATCGTGGTCCATTTATCGTTAAAACAAATATAATCCTCTTGGCTGCAGAAAGGGGGATCGATATATGTTAAATCGATGCTCTGAGATTGGATCGAGTTTAAAAACGCTAAATTATCGCAGCAATACACCTCGTTAGGTTGAATATCCAATCCAAATTGGTTTAATGTTTCTTTGTTAAGATTTGCCTCGACTATGATTTTTCACCATCTTTTTTCTTTAAGTTCTTTTCACGCCATTTCTTTAGTTCGTCCTTGAAGAGGGCCTTTCGAATACCTAATGTATTAATCTCGTCGCTATTGTCGCCTGATTCCTTATTCTTACGCTTTTTATGTTTCTGCTCCCAATCATAATACGACTCGTTAGCCAAGATCTTCACCGTTAATTCCAAGCTCCTTTTCACGAGCTCGAATCTTTTCGTTAATGGCTGCTAATTTCTCCATTTTGAGTTTAACGGCATCTATTAAAACACGCTCAATCTCGTCATGGTCCATTTCAATTTTTTTTTTAGATTTTGTTTTTTCCATAATTTTTTCTCCACTAATTAATTACCAGGCGAGCGATGAAACTCGAATCCTGGTCTTGGTTAAAAATGAAAAAAAATTAAATGTCCTGCTTTCTTGTTAAGATATCTTGAATGAAATCGTATATTACTTGAGTTGTTAAATCGCTCACTTTGAATGTTTCTTTTATTTTTTTCCAAAGATCTCTATCAGTAAGAGGTTTAGGCTTCTCTTTTTCGTATCTTTCAACTAATTCATGCATATACTCGTAATCTTCTGCTCCCTCGTAGTTAAAGAATCCTTCTAAAGCGTTAAGAAATTCTTTTACATCTTTCTTTCTTTGCCTGATTTTTGTTCTTTCAATTAAAGCGCAATCAGAGCAAGGATAAAAATCAAGGTCCTTTACTAAACCCTTATAGAACGGATGCATTTTCTTGATTGCTTTTCTAATTCTTCTTTTCTTTACGAAAGTCTTTCTTTTTATTATCCATGCGCAGTAGTAGCATAAATCGAGTCGAATTCGCTTTGAATATTGATTATCTGGATTTCTTGGGATGTCAACCATTTCAATCCAATTTGTATCCTTTCCACACAATTCACATTTGCTCATTTTAATCCTCTTTTTTATTCTTACACCAGGGCAGCGATGAAACCGCACCCGGTCTTGGTTAAAAATGAAAAAAAAATTTAATTAAGATTTAATTTCTTCGATTTCGAATAGAATCTTATTTCCGTGTTCGTCAGTTTCGAGTACATTTTCTTTTGATTTGTCCTTTTTTTTTTCTAATGGGATTAAACCCATTATAGCGATTATTGTCGATGCGTTTATTAACAGCTTGTCATAATTCTCCGTTTGCATCGTGATTTCTCCCGTAAATTTTATATTATAGGTTGCCAATTGTATAATCACCGGTAATTCTTTTTGGTACAGAAATAAGATTGCCATCGTGATCAAGCTTATTTTCCCAGAAAGGATTACCTAACCCTTCCTTTTTCTTTCGCTTAACTTTGATATCCACAGAATTAACTTCGCTTTTTTCCTCTTCTGGGTCGCTTTTCGAGGTTTTAAAATCGTTTTTAGGGATGTATCCCTCGCTATCGTTTAAAGTTTTAAGAATCTTATAGGTCTTAAAATCCCGTACAGGCTCGTGATTTTCGTTCAATCGTTCGATTGGTACTCTTACAAAACTATCTTCGTCAAGATCCTGCGTATTGTCCTCTTCTTTGTATTTAACAATGTTTTGCGCTAATTTCAGTTCTTTTATCAAAAACTCTCTAACCGCACATCGAATTAATTCGGATCTGGAAGGGTATAACCCCTCTTCCCCTACAAGTTTTTCAATGGCCTCAATAAAGCTTTCTGGAATATTGACAGTTACGATCTTAATTGCAATCACCTTTTTCTTTATCGAAATACCCTAAGAGCTTCAAATTATCGAATTCATTTTGAATGAACTCTCTTAACGCAAATCTCAACGCTTCGGATCGATTTGCCACGATTTGTAATTTAATTAATTTTTGTATGTTATCGTCAAAAATATCTGGAATGTTAATAGTTATGTTTCTCATTGGAATTTTCTTACTCATTCTTTCTACCTCTTTTTTTTCCTAGTTTTACACCTTCAATCTGCTCGTTTTCCTTAATTTCGTCTAACAATTTCCCTACAATCTCCTGAATCCTTTTTTTACTGGTTTTTTTATCTACAGTAACCGTGTAGTTAATAGTATCTCCTACTACCTTTCTATTGTAAGTTAATCCGATTTCCTTTGCTTTTTCTTTTTTAAATCTCATTTTTCTAAGCATATCCCTTCCTTTTGCTTGATTGCCGATTTTTAAGCGTTTTAAACCCTTCAGCACCACAGTGAGGACAATTAGCTGCGATATTCGAATTTTCAATCCATTCTTGGCATACTGGACATCTAAATCTTTGACTCAATTTCCTCTCCTAATTGGCATAATTCCTTAAATTGCTTCATAAGTCTCTGATACTCCTTGGCGTACTGTTTCATTTGCTCCTTAGAAATAGGGCCATTTTCTAACGCTTTTTTAAGTTGTTGAGCTGAATTAAAGATCTTTTGGTGCATTCTAAGGAATTCCTTTCGCTTTGTTATTTTTGTTAATTGTTCCATTTGCTCCTCAAAACCTTGAATAATAGTTGCCAATTCGCTTTTATCCAACTCAATCACCTATATACTATGAATCTCGATTTCGTAGCCCTCTCGAATTGCTCTTTCAAGAGCGTGGATTGCATCGTCAATTAGTTTTCGAGGATCTGGAACTTTCTGCAACGATTCGCTATATTTAAAATCTCCATAGAAATAATCTTTTAAAGGGAATAGGTTATCTTTTGCTTCAATGATTTTTGCGATTCCAATTCCAATCTGGATTTTCTTCTCTTTGATTTTTTCTTCGCTCGAATTGATTGATGTTTTTAGGAGTTCAGCTGATTCTTTACTAAGTCGCTCTACATCGTCAAAAAATACTTTGTTTTCTTCACTCATATTTTTTCACTCCTGGTACATTCTCTAAGGCTATGTTCCATATCCTTGTTAACTTTTGAATTTCTTCAATAAACCCTTCTTTTCTCTTAGCTGCTAACTTAGACGGGATTTCATTGTATACATCATTAAGGACCTCTTGCCAATGTCCTGGTATAAACAAAGAAATCTTCCATTCTTTCGCTGAAAGTAAACCCGCCTCAAATACACGATTGCCTTGATTTGTTAAGGCTATTTCACCAAGATGCTTATCAAAAGTCATCTGAACCTCTCCTTCCCCATAATAAATCATCTCAACCATCTGAGGGGAAATAGGATCTCCAAAGTTCTCTAAAATCTCACTTATTTTCTCTAATATCTTTGAGTTCTTTGCTTCATTTATCCGATTTTCAATGATTTTATCGACTTTTGTTAATATCATATATAATTCTCTCTCTGATTTGTTCGATAAACTACAACTTTGTTGATTTTTTTTTTCACTCATTTTCTTCACTCTTGTTTCTATGCTTCGCTTTTATAGTTAGAAACCCCGTAGGGTACTCGTTGACGCACGTTCAACGAGCTTCGACCGAGAAAGGGCGTAAAAATTAGCGGAGGCAGGGACAATAGTAATTTCACTACGCCTTTCCCGTGTATCGAATATTTACATTTAGACATTTTTTACCCCTCAACTTCGAGTTCATTCAGCTTTTTGCTTTCTATTCTGACCTTCTCTATGAGATCAGTTAATTCTTGCTCTACAAATTTGGCATGCCTTTCTATTTGACCTAAATAAGCCTCTTTTTCCTTAATTCTCTCCTCTATACTTAATAAATGATTGTATTTCTGCTTAAATTCCTTCGGATCCATCGGAGGATCGTAAATAATTGGGATGAGATAATTGATAATATATTGCTCGATATCGTAGCTTTTGATTTTGCTTAACTCACTGATTAATTCGTGTGCACACTCGGTTAAAGTATCGTGTTCGTTTGAACATGGTGAAAAATGCTCGTAATTTCCGAGATTAACGCTAATTTTTAGATGCATATTTTATAGGACCTCTTCAAGGAGTTTTATGGCTTTATTTAAGGATTCTTTATCCTCAAATCGTTCTAACGAGATATAAAGCGATCTTAATTCAGTTAAGCAATTATCTATGATTTTTGGGGTGTTTTTTGGTGCGCTTAATGCTGAAACAATCGCATCCTTCAGTTCAATAAGCCTTTTCTCCGTATTTTGGTATTCTTCGGTTTGCTGGATCCTCTGTCTTAATATTAAGATTTGTAGCCTGACCCGTCTCTGAAGTCTCTCGTCCGATTTTTGCATTAATTCGTATAATTTATTCTCCTGGTCATCGATAAGTTCGATCACATCCTTTAAAGAATCCTTATAATCTCTGTTCTCTTCGACATATTCGTTGTATTTTTTATTTGCTTTCTCTACCGCTTTATTGTACTTCTTTTCTGCTTTATTATAACACTTGTCAAACTCTTCTTGAATTAACGCTTTCCAATCCTCTGAATCGTATAAATCATTTCCTTTTAAATATTGTTCAATTGGTTCAATCACAATACGCCTTAGATCAAATATTGTAGTCTCGATAATTTCAGGCCTCTCAATCTCAGGGACATAACATTCTGGATTCCAATTATAAGGTTCACCATATCGGTTAAGATCGTAAACTCTCGAATCATCATTTAGCAATTCTTCTAAAGCATCTACAAGATCCCTTGATTTGCATAAGTTCTGGTTTTCTTCGAGCCTATGAGCTAAGAGAGCATCAAGTTCTATTTTTCGCTCGCTGCAACCCTCGATCCAAGATTTTAGCTTTAAATATAACTCGTCATGGATCGAATCGTCAAACTTATCTTTCACAGTGCTGCTAAACATTTCGTTTAGCATATTGATTGCACCTTTAATTTGGAATTTTTTAGCGTTTCCACTTGGAGAATCGTAATCTTGACTTAAAGGCTTAAAATCTAATGGCGTTTTCTCGATAAATTCGGGATTTATCCCTATGCTTTCACACGGGAAATATCTCTTTAAATCAATTAGGATCTTAAGGCCATCAATATCGTAATCGTGAGCTATAAAAATATAGAATTTAGCGATCCTCTCCATTTCCATTAACAATCTTACGACGTTAGAAGAGCCAAACCCTTGAGTTATAATCCCGTAATATCCTGCGGGATACCCACGCTTTTTCATTTCCTTAATCATACTTTTAAGCGTGTCCTCTTTCTCAGATATCAGGAAAAAAAACGGTGCTGCTAGAAAATCAGGAAAAGTTTTCACATTTAAACCCGTTTCAATCCCTTTTAAATCCAAGATTGTTGCTCTTGCCTTAGCTTCGACCACTAACTCGTCTAATACTAAACCCCAATAGGGTACATCGTAAAAATCCGTAAGCTTTTCGCAAAAGTTTTTAATCATTTCTGATAAAGAAATATACTTTTGCAATTTGCTCCCTTTAAGATCTACGCTACCGTTTTGCTTCTGCTCAACAATATACCAAATTTGCCGTTTAGTTATCTCTTGTAATTCTAAACCGAGTTGGGCAAACACAAATCGTTTATTCAATAATTCCGTGACTAATCTACCCGTTTCAGTCCGAGTATTATCCTCGACAATATATACTTCGTCTTTATGATAACTCAGAGGAATATTAGATATCCAGGATTCCGGTAGATTCTCCACTAATTCAAGCTTTAAGCAATTGGCTAATACCATTATTCGAAATACTCCTCTTCGTATTGGTCGCTTAAATCCTCAAAATTAGCATAATGTTGTAATTTTAGAACACTGTCAGTAAGATTCTCAAAATTGGCATGGATATAACGCTCTTCTTTTAAACGGTTATTAACAATTGAAAATACTTCGTCAAAAAGATCTACAGCATCGTTAAGCACGTGATACATGCTTTCTAATATCTTTACAATACGATAAAACCCTAATTTTTTGCTTTCGCCATAGCTACGATTTACTAATACCTTATACTTTGAGATACTGAAATTTTTCTTGTCAGGATGAAAAACTTGGTATAATTTAGCTAATTTGGATTCAATTGATAAATTATCTAATTCTCGAAGATCTAACTTGTCAGAAAACTTACAATAGAATTTATCGCATTTATCAAAAAAAGCGATGATTTCGTTAGGTTTTAGGTCGCATTTTCCCATATATTTATCTTCCTGATGATAATTTTTACAGGTTAAGCAATGTTCTTCAAACATGATTACACTCCTCTTTTAGCCTTGTTAGGCTTAATTACAATTTTACTTAATTCCTCTCGAAATTGACCATTTTCGACCGATTCTTGAATTTTATTTAAATCAATCTTGCCAATTTTCACATTTCTAACGACTTTCATTCAATCAACCCCTATTTCCCTCTTTAAGGATCTTATCCAATCTTGCTAAGATTTCCCGCTTTTGCTTGGCCCTCTTAAGGTAAATCTCAAGGTAATCTCGGATTCCTTGGTCACACAATCTACCAGAGAGTCTATAGATCGCAAATGAAAACTCGTCAAGTAATTTATAATTATAGCAATCTGACTCTTTGGAGCTGTTTAAGAAGATTTTCTCACATTTAGCTTCAATGCTGCAAAAATACCAGAAAGCAAAAATAAAGCCCGATGCAATAAGCAGCATTATGCTAAATTGGATGCCTATTGCCATAGAAACTATTCCTAAAGAAGTCAATAAGATTACTACAATACAACTTGAAAAAAGCCCAATAGAGAGATATAAATTATTTCTTCCACTATTTTCTATTCTTTCCATTCGATTTTGCCTCCCCTTTCGAATTTAATTAAATTTCGAATACATCTATATCCGGATCTAACCGTAGCAGCAACAATATCAAAAGCAGCTGCAATCTTATCTTGAGTTACGGATTCTTTTGTAATTAAGCCCGCAAGATAGACCGCTCCTGCAGAAATCGTTCTAATGCGAGGAGTAGCTCCTATCCCTCGTCTTTTCTCGTATTGCGTAATTATTTCAATAGTTTTTTGCTTGGTTGCTTCGCTTAACCCAAGGTCGTCACACTTCTGAATAGCAAGGTCTCGCATAGGTTTACAGGACAGTAATATGCAAGCTCGTTTAGAATCAATCTGCCCAGTCTCTCTATACTCCTTTCTCGCTTTAACCACGTATTTTTGATAATCTAAATCTTTTTGATCTCGATATCGGTGCGAACACCCTTTAGAGCAAAATTTATTATAGGGCCCCCAATCTTCCCTTTTATCGATCTCAAAAGATTTCCCGCAATACTTGCATTCTTTCGTTATGTATTGCGTTTTGGGCGCGTATTTTCGATTTAGTTCTTGAAATTCGTCTAATTCCATTAGCTAATCAACCTCTTCCTTTATTTTTCTCAAATAATTACTTAATTTTTCGTAGATTTGAATAAGAATTGAAATAATTACGTAAGTTACTACTCCAAAAATTATAACATGAATGAGAACGAGAGCCAAACATCCAACACCTATAGCAAATTCTAATATCAGCTCCATTACTTTATCAACCCCATTTCTATTAGTGAAAAATTTCATTTTCACATTTTGAACATTTTTTAATTGTTTTTATCGTAAATAGTAAAAGACCTGGAAGAGAAATTAAACCCCAAATAAATTCGAATGTATAGAGAATTACATTGGGTTCAGTTATCCTAACTGGAAGGCCTTGAAATATATAGAGGATTACGCTGAATGTTCCGTAAACACATGTCACTAAAAAGGCTAATGTACTAACTAAATAGCAGTTGTAAATCACTCTAATTATTTTATTCATTCAGGAGATCAACCTCATTTCTATTAGAATTTGGATTAGATCCTCAAGTTTAAAACGCAAATAATTGTAATTATTCCCGGTTGAGGTTAACACCCTTAAAATATACTGATAATCAGCTCCCGATTTCTCTTTTAGAAATTTAATTACTTTTTCCAGGATAAGTTTGGTACCCGTTTGAACATCGATAGTAACCGGGGGCTTTTTGCGACTAATAGTTATATGACCATTAGTCTTAATATTACTATTAGTCAATTGTTTAGGTTGACTATTAGTTGCAGATACCTCTTTAATCTTTGATTTATCCTTGCTTACTTTAGGAGTTTTATTATATGTGTTCAGACGACTATTAGTCAATTGTTTAGGTTGACTATTAGTTGCAGATACCTCTTTAATCTTTGATTTATCCTTGCTTACTTTAGGAGTTTTATTATATGTGTTCAGACGACTATTAGTCAACTGTTTAGGTTGACTATTAGTCAATACTTCACTATTAGTATGACTATTAGTCAATGAGATGTAAACATATTTTGCACGGCCCTGTTGTTCATATCTTTTTCGAATTTTGCCTTCCTTTTCTAAAGGTTTGAGGATTTTTGACATATTCGATGGACTTATCCCCGTTTCCTCACATAAGTCATCATTAGAGACCTCCTTCTCCTGTTCCTTTAGATATTTTAGCACCTTTTCAGCTCGGGTCATATTTTTAATCCCTCGAAATTTCTTGATGGCAGTTTTTACATACTAATAAAAGGTTCTTTTCATAGAGACAAAGCTCTGGGTTGTAAATTGCGCTGTTTATATGATGGACATCCATTTTACTGTGCCTAATTCCACAGAGTCTGCAAGTGTGCTGGTCCCTAAGGAAAATTGAAATTCTGACCTTTTTCCACTCAGACGAGAGATAAAATAAGACAATTAACTTTCCTTGCCTTTCCAATTTGGAAATTACTTGAGAATAAACATACTTGTCTTTTAGGAAATTATTAGTCCAGTCAATTTTGGGCATCTTACCTGAAGATAATGCAAGCATGTTTTCATAGAAAAATCTAAGCGGAAATCCCAGTAAAGTATCTTTCTTTGGTTTAATTGCTCGCTTATAAAAATCTCTAAGCTCGATTGGGCTTTTAGAACTATGTCTTCTTATTGCATTACTAACCGCCTGTTCAGTCACACCTAATTTGCGTGCAATCTCCCTCTGCGCTACTCCCGAATCTTTCATTGCGAGTATCGATAGAGTATTTTTTGATAATGGACGCACTATGATGACCACCCTCTTTATGATTCAATTGACTCTATTTTAGTTGAATTATTAAGAGAAGTATGCTTTTTTTTCGATTCTTCGCCTTGTATAAAGAGAATAACATCATATTTTTCATTGACATCAATCAGCTCATTGTTAATATAAGCTTTTGGAATGTAGATGAAATGACTTTGTCCCTGTTTAACGATTTTTCTATTTTTAATTTTTATAGTTCCAACCATCATTCTTTTTATAATACTTTTTTGTATACTTAGAATTATATATAACCTTATAAACTTATAAGTTTTAGTATACGAAAAATCATACTTAAGGAAATGACGCTTAGAATACGGAAAAAATAAACTCTTAATATAGAAAAAGGTATATATTAAGTATGAATGAAAGAGACATTGATTTTACAAAAGCAGTCGTACGATTTATACGAAAACCAGCAAAGATGGGAGAACGATATGTCTTTAACATTCCAAAAAATTTCATTGAAAACGGTTTAATCGATCCTGGTACATCTTATATCATATATTTAGCAAAATCGGAAGAAAATGAGACCGAAGATGATTAATCATTCAAGACGATTATTTCTTTAATCATATTAACTTTTATGTGATTAACTTTTAAAAATTGCTTAATTTTTTGCAGTTGTTCATCATTAATTTCGGTCTCAATGAAGTATAATTTGCATTCCAATTTCTCGCTAAATTTGTCATTTTTAGACATCATTAACCCTGGGTTCCTTTATTTATTTTTAAATAAAAAATATATTTACTCATCTTTTTTCATAAATTTTATTTTGGTTTGCATTTATAAAATTGCTTTGTTAAGGCACTATTTTTTTACTTTTAAGATATGTATAAAAATTTTTATTTAAATCGCGATTTTTAGGGTATTTAAAGGCAAAAAAAGCGTCGAAAATGTGTAATCAATTTTTACCACAAAACCCTACGATATTTTGAGCATTAAGGCTATAATCACAAAGCGAAGCATGATATTTAAATTACCAGTAAATCAGTAAAGCTAAAGTCTCTAATGAACCACTTATCCTTAGGGAGTGGTGATTGAAAGTAAAAAATAAAAAAAAATTATTTAAAATTAGATTTTCTTAGGATTAGAATAATTCCAATTGCCGACAGGCTTAAAACCAAGGGTAGTAGAGGGTATCCAGAGATAATCTCAGAAGGATTGTAATAATTCATTTTCACATACGCACATTGTTTACCCTCCTCGATTGAGATTATTATAAGTAAGACTTCAGTTCGATCAGAAGTGAAATCAAAATTTCCGGAGCGAGCAGTTATAGTTTCTTTATGCATAAGAGTAGAATCTTGAGAAAGAATTGCGATGGAATATCTTTGTTCTAAAGAAAACTCGTAAGCAAAAACTAATTGGGAGTCTTTTTCTCCATTAAATTGTTCTGTATATGGTTCTCCGGGACAAATAAAGTGTCCTTTCGTAGAATCAATGGTTGTATCAATTGAGAAGTATTCGCTAAAACCGTATACTTCGCTGTCATCGTCGTCAATTATCTTGATCCGATAATTGTCAGCAGTTATATAGGTTTCATTGTCAGCTCTATGGATTCTCCATTCATAAGATCCATCGTTATCTGTCTGAATGAAGGTCAGAACATCAATCACCGTGTTCCCCCGCCATAATTCGATATCTACATCGTCGATTCCTTCCGAAGACTCCCATTTAATCAAATGATCTCCAAAACTCCAAGCCTCATCTTTATCAGGGCTTACAACCGATATGTATTTCTCAACATCGTAACTCCATATGATATGAGGTTTGTCCTCTGATTTGAACCAAGGATTATTTATACTCACTATATCGTTACCCTTTCCATTTGTATCCGTAGGCGTCTGATATTTTATACAGATTGAAAGAGAGGGATCTTGAATGTAATTAGAGACATCAAAAGTATATTTTGTTTCTTCGGAGATTGAAAAGGATGTAATGAGTTCTCCTTCTAATGGTCGATTATCCCAGGTTATTGTATCTTCGCTCCAAGAATTATTATTAACTAAATGTATGTTAATTGTAGTTGGGTCGTCTATTGTAATGAAATACAGAGAGATTTCTGCTTTGTCCCATTGAGAAGGACGCTCACCTAAAGGAAACTTAATATAGGCATAATCGGAGGCAAATATCTCGCCGCCTTCCTTTACATAATATCCTGAGATTGAGAGATAATCGTCCTCCCCAAAATTAAGAGAAGCTTGGCCTTCGTCTACTCTCGCATCATCCGATGCTTCCGTTAAAACAGTTATAGTTTCTATTTTAGTCCCATTAGATTTTCCTGATGGAATCAAGATTAAAAATAAGATGCAAAATAGAAGGAAAAATGTTAGTTTCTGAATTTTAATCATTTTAAATTATATTTTTTGGTTAGTCAAGAGAAGATAGAAATTCGCTTTATTTAAATCCGACAGAAATCGAAATTCGAACGATTATTTTTCCAAGAATACTTTTACTAATAAAAATAGAAGAAAAACAAAATTTTTGCTTAAATATTATAGGTCCTTAATCTCTTTTATCGCTTCTTTCTTTAATCGGTTTTTTTCCTTGTTAATTTCTGATTTAAGGCGTTGAATGCTTTTCCTTTTGTTCTTTTTTTCTTGTTTAGCCTCTCGAAGTTCAATGGTCTTATCGTCAACTGAATTACTTAATTTCCCGAGTACGGCCTCGCTATCGTCTATTTTATCGCTTATTCGTTTATTTAATTCTTTACGGTCTTTTTTACTTTCTGAACTCAATCGTTTTTCTAAGTTGGTAAGTGCTTTCTCAACCTGCATTTCTGTTTGTAAATCCTCTTGTTTTTTCTTAATATCGATCCTTCTTTTGTGCCCTCTCACGATAGTACCGTCGCGTTTTTCGTAGCTACTTACATTAATTTTTTTTTTAATTTTTATCACATCCTTTTGATTAACTCAGATTTGAGTAGGTTTTTAATTTATAAATAGTATCTGAGATTTATAAGGATTCTGCTTGGAAGTAAATTATATCAAGTCTATAATAAAAAAGAATCTACTCATAAGAGAGTTATTTTTTTAAGTAAAATAAAAATAATAAAAAATAGAGATAAAAAAATCTTAATTTGAAATTAATATTTGTATGCTACTCCTGCTTTTTTGAAGGTTTCTCTGATGTTTTCTTGCTTTTTCCTAAATCCGATTTCGTTAATGACTTTAGTTTGCAGGTCCATTGGCAATTTCCTTAATTCCTCGTTGGTTATTGGATCTCCTCGCTTGCTTTTTTCAAGAATATCAAGTATATCTCTCTGTCGATTACGATATTTCACCTTTAGATCGGATGGTAATTTACTAATCTGTTGTTGATTGAGTTTTTGACCATGCTCAATCTTATAGTCGTATCGTTTGAGAACCTCTTCTTTTTTAGTTAAAGGTTTGGTAAATTTTGGCTCATCTGGTTTAACTTTTGGGGGAAAGATTCTTCGAAAAACACCGTGTTTATTCCCAAGGTAATATTTGCCTTTCACCTTGATAACTTGATTTGGATACGCTTGAGCTGGTATCTTAGGATATTCAGGAGCATCTTCGCAATCGAGTTTAAATACATCGTATCTCTCGGGGTGTTTAACCCAAAATGGATTTGGATAGAGAAAACACACTTTACACTTATTTATGGCGTCAGGATGGGTCTCTCTGTATCGTTTCTCGATAAAATTTTCTGCCCATTTTTCGCTTAAAGGTTCAAATTTATCCATGTCAAAGGGTACGCTTCGCTTATGTTTTCTAACAGTTATAATCTCTCCTGAAGGTAGAGTCCGATCGTGTTTTCTCACATCTACTTTTCTAACCATCGTTTTTGCTCCTCTTTTTTAGTTTTTCACTAAGATCAATGAAGTAAGTTAGATAATAGACCATGTAAACACACATACAAAGTGGAGTGCCAATCAAAAAATAATCGAACAGAACATAATCCGTTAATATTGCGAGCATTAAGAGAAGGAAAAGGATAATTGCAAGAAACGCTGCAACTAAATAAATGGATTGAACTCTGAAATATTCTCTATGAGTCATTAAAGCTTCCAATTGTTGTTGTTTTCCCGTGCTTTTTCTTATTTTTAATTTTAAATTTTCTAACATACTACTCACTTTTGGGTAGATTTTTGATTTATAAATACTCGTAGAAATTTAAAAGCTTTTTGATGAAATTATCTATCTAATAATATTGATTTAACAAAAGAAAGTACTCAAATATGAGTTATCTAAGAATTTTAAGCCTGACTCATTTCGATCTCTTTATTCAATAACGCTTGTAAAGCGTTTTGTTGTATTTCTTTCTCTCGCATATAACGGTCGTGGGCTGTTGAATTCGATATTCCCTTAATATCTGCGATTTCCCTGAAGCTTTTTCCCAATGTGTCGTGTAGAATGAGAATGCTCAGCCCATCCGTTCGGTCGGTCTGAAATTCTTCAATATCGTCCGCTTTTTTTAGTTTTTTATAGATCAATTTTTGCAAACGAGTCGCTCTAATTATTATTTCTCTGAAATGTCTTTTCTTGATAAAACAGCGAGTTTTTTGGGTAATTCGGTCTATTTCAAAAAGCAGTTCAGCCTCAAGATCACTTTTAGTTAAATCCTTAATATTAAGATTTTTAACGAAATGGTTAATAAGTCTATGAAACTGCAGGTAAAACAAATATCGCTCCTTTTCTTTTATTTTAGCGAGTTCCTGGATAGATTTCTGCGTTTCTACTTCTCTTTTTATTTCTTGAAGTCGTGTGGCTCTTATAATTATTTCAGAAAAATCTGACTTGTTTATCCTGGTGTTGATATTCTCTTTTTTTAATCTATCTATCTCAAAATGCAGTTCAGCTTTAAGTTGATCTTTATTTACATCTTGGAGATCAAAATTCTCTACTAAATATTCGATAAAATAATTTTGCTGCTGCTCAAAAATATCTTCCCCGGTTACATATTTAAAATCAATTTTGTCTAAAGTACTTCGATCTGCGAAAAAAAGCGTGTAATTTTCTTCAGCATCAACTGCAACGGCTAATTGTCTATAAAAATAATCGCAAACTCTAACCGTTTTATCTTTAATCCGTTTTAGAGTCTTGATAATCGAGTTATCTTCTATCAGCTTTTCGCAGCTTTCGTCATACGCCTTAAAAACAGTGAAAGCTAAAGCTTTTCTGATTCTTCGATCTATGGCCATAAAATCCTGAGTGATCAAACAAATAATTACTAAGCCCCCTGCGTTCCCTTGATTAAGTTTTGCATGCTTCTTTAATTCGTGTCTTATCTCGTAAAACATTTGAGTCATATCAACATTACTTGAACTCATAGAACGCCTTGAATCAAACATAGGAATTGAGTCATCAATTATGAGATAATGGACTAACCTTTTAGACGATTTAACAGCTTCGATTGTTGCCCATAGATCTTTTGCTAAGTAGAAATCCGCTTCATTACCCCAAATCTCTCTTATCCTATTTCCGTAGTATTCGATTGCTAAGGTTGATTTTCCGCAGCCAATAGGTCCAACGATGGAAAATGTCTTAACTTCGTAATGATCAGTGGGAAATTTTTGACGAGACGGTAAACTAAAAGTCTCGATCTCAAATTCTTCTGTATTTCGAATTTTAAAGCTTAAATTATCGTAATTTAGAACAGTTTCTTTTGCTGCTATTATCTTAGTCATGCTCTTAGACCTTCTAACTTTTCTTGCGTTTCTTGGGAAATTTGACCGGTTTCTGCTAATTCTTGTTTCATTTGCTCCATTAGTTTGTTAATAGCCATTTCTTTTTTAGCCTGTTTGGTTCTTTTTTTATTTAATTCTGCATGTTTTTCAGTTTCTAAACCTGCACCTTGAGCAGCTTTTTCAAACCCCTTTTCTAATGCATTACCTAACTCTGAGTCTCCAACTTTTATCCCGTATTTTTTAGCTGCTAAAATTGCAATATCGTACAATTGTAAAAGTTTCTCTTGATTAGCGTCTTGTTCAGCAGCCTTGCTTTTTTTATCCATGCTTAAATGTTTTAAAAGCTCGATTGCGGAATAAATTTTATCGATAAATTCTTTTTTAGCGTTGAGATAATTATCTTTACCCTTTACGCTTGGATCATCTAAGTTTTTATAGATTTTGAGAGTTTTTCTTACTTTTTTGAGTTCACGGGAAATAACAAAGATTCTACATCCAGGATGTAGATCTTTCAGATCGCCATTTTTAATTTTATCAAAATCATCAATCTTACATTCTATAACGAACATAGGGAGCCAGTCCTGAAAATAAAAGTAAGCTTCGTCGTATTTCTTATTATCAATATAATACTCAAAGATCCGTTCGTGAAGGCCAAATTTAAATAGATTTTCCTCGCATGGGCTTTTATCGCATATTTCTAACCCATTTTTAGTTTTTTTTATGCATTTATTCTTGCATTTAACTTCGATAGCTGCTTTAGCCTTCTGTTTTTGTTCCAAGATCCTCGCCATCTTCTAATCTAATTTTGTTTAAGAGACTCTTTATTTGAGTTACATCTAATTCTGCTTTTTGGCCAATAACATTAATCAGATCTTTGACCGATTTAATCAGGATATTCATTGTATTTGCTTTTGTTTCCTGTCTCTCGTTTTCGACCATTCGCATTACTCTTGAGAGAGCATCTTCCCAATTTTCTGATATAAATTCTGCGCCCTGAATTTCTGCAAATACTCGCTTGATCGTGTTTTTCTGCCATTCCTTTTCCTTAAGCATAAACATACCATATTCGTTGTATTCTCTAATGTGATCCTCTTCTGCAACTTGTAATTTAACGTGAAGATCTCTTAATAATTGTTCTAATTTGACATTTTGTTCTTTCAATGTGAAATTATCCTCTACTAACGCTCGATTTCTTGCTAAATACGATCTGTGAAGGTTCATCATTTCTTGGGATGTACGCTGTCTGCGTTTTATTCCAATAATGTTTCGCTTTTTTATTTTAACGCGAGGGTCCTGCTCTAATTGGTATAATTCGTCGTACCCATCTACAGTTAGATAATCTACATCGTTATTATCTTGTAATGTTTCAATAACTTTCTCTTCTGCTCCATCCGCTTTGGCTCTAATTACTTCCCTTGTTCCAGAGACCTTATATACTTCATAGAGTTCTTCCTCACTTTCTAAAGGAGCCATGTATTTCTCAGTCTCTATCAACCGTTTTTGCTTTTTCATTAACGGCTCCACGATTTTTGTTTGAGTTCTAAGCAGCCAATTTATCGCACTAATTCCAAGACCGACTCCACAACCTATAAAAAAAGCGATTGAACCGAGAAAAAACCAAAAGACTGTTCCACAAATTAATGACGAAATAACCATGCCTGATGGTGAGAGGTTAAAACAGAAGCTAATATATCGATATATTCGGGACTGTATGCTCCAATCTAATTCGATAGTGTAATAATCCTTAGGTTGTAGCTTTTTCTCGAAGATTGCCCCTCTGATGAAGTAGAGAATAGCAATTCTATCTATGCAGTGATTCTCTTGATATGTACCCCATGGTTGATTTGAATATACTACAAAATTCTTTAATAAAAGACTAAAATGAAATTCGTAACAACGTTTTTCATCATTCTTTTTCTCGAATTTAAGCTCACCTATCGTTTGTAGTTTAGTAAAACTCTTAACTACATTCTGGTTTTCTGCATTGACTTCATTAATTTTGTATGCTTTTACTATTTTCTTTCTCAACCCTATTTGTAAAAGTTGCGCAATAAGGAATCCAATCAATAGCAGGAAAACAATCATAGACCAACCCCATCCACTCACTCCAGTTGAAACGGATTTTTGAAAAAATCTCGGTAAGAATTTTAATTGACCTCTGATGTAATATTTTTCTTTGATTGTAATAGTGATTATCTGTTGCTCTGAAATCAGATCCTTTAATATCGAGAATTCTAGAGTGCTGTTTTCACTTACATGAACGGATTGGATGTAATTGGTATTCACGGTTTCGTTAGAAATGTCAATTCTTAACAATCCCGTTTCGAAAGTTAGTGTTCTATCTGAATCAGAAAAGATTGGGTGCTTTATGTAGAAAAAAAAGTGACTTTCGTTATTGGCCATGTATAAAGGCCAATAATTTGCACTCATGATCAAGGTATAATCTCCATCTCTACGACCATCTATTATTATCTCATTTGAGTAACTTGCTCTCGAATTCTGGATAATTGAGCAAAAGACCACGCAAAACAATGTCAAACTAAAAATCATAAACAATCTTTTATTTTTCATTATCTTCCTCACTTTCTCCTTTCATTTTTTTCTCCTGGTATAATAGAGATAAATTTGGTACTGCAAAAATCGCAGCAATAATAAGAATTTGCACTAAAGTAGAATCGCTTAATACAAATCCTTCCAGAATTGGACAGATTATAAATGTAAGTAATAATAACATACCCCATAAAAATATTAATAAGGCCTTTCGCAGCCAAGGGATTCTTTTGTAAAACGCAACAAATAAAACCACTCCAAAAAGCACATAAAACGCATTTATGAGAAACTCTGTAAATGTGTAAACTGTAAACTCGTCTTCGAGCATTGAGACTAAACCGAAACGCCATATTGAGAATAAGATCAATATTATTAAAAATACCGAGTTAAAAATCCTCAATAAAATATATTTATAACCTATATTGTAATGATTTATTGAAATGGATAAGAGAGCTGCTATCGAATAACAAAAAATTCCAATCAGAAAACTAATTGCGCTTCCAGGAATCGCATTAAAAACTAATTCGAAACAATTGTTAATAAAACTAAACATTGCGTCTAAGACGCTCCAAAACGCTAAAAACCATAACCATATACCACTTAAATCAATACTTTCCATTTTTCATTTACTCTTTTATTTTTTGGTTTTTATACTAATTTTATTATTTTTTACTTCAAGTTCAACCCTATTGAACTCCTTTTCGTCTTTAATTTTCTTCAATTTATCGATTACTTTTTCATCGATAACTTTCAGTATCTTTTTTCTTGCTTCGTCGTGGGTTTTAAAATAATAATAAGAAACGCATAACGCAGCCATGATTGCAAATATGAAAATAAATTGTATTGCTATTTCTAATGGTGTAGCAAAATTAACAACAATCTTAACGATGGTTGTTCCTTTCTCAATCCGATCTACTCTAAATCGCAGAAACCCATCATAATCACCTGAATCAGATAATTCGTAGATATTTGTATCGTTGTAGATTAATTCAAGGGTATGTGAGCCTGTTGGATCGAAATTATAGATAAAATACGCATTGTCAACGGTAAGGCTGCTTTCTATCGTAATTGTAATTACATCATTTGTATAATCCCAGTCGACTTTGGAGAAAGGTTTAGTACTGAAATGCAAATAGCTATTTTTAACGCTTGGATCGAATCCATCTGATTCAAACTTTATCAGCGAGCCTGATATTGATTGAATGCTATAATTTTGTTTTCCATAGTATATGTTATAATTTGTCCAATTTTCGTTTGTATTTAGCATGAATGCTTGAGAGAATTTAGGATAGCTTAGAAACGCCGCAAAATCTATTTCGCTATTAGTGGTGATTTGGTTCGAGTTTTGGTCAGATTCGAATGCTGAGATTAAGCAATAGGGGATTGAGCTATAGCCTTCGATATAGAAAGATTTGAGAATTGAGTTAAAGTTGAATCCTGGAATAATCAGTTTAAAATTTGCGGAATTTTGTTCTCCTGAATTTGTCCAGTTTTCGTTATAAAGAGCGTCATTTAATAAATCCAGCGAAATATTAACATTATCCACATCTAAATCTGCTTTATAATCGATCTTTAATTTGCTATAGGTTCCATTGTTAGTTTGGATCTCGTAATCTATGTAATAATTGGGATTGACATCAATAACAGATTCTAAGATCGTTGTACTCCTATAAATAAAGGTTTCCGTAAATTCCACTGAATTCAGAGCCGCTTTTGTTGCAGTAGTTTTCTGCGTTCGGACTCCCGAGAGATAGAGGGTTTGTAGTGTTGTATTGAAACTGATCCCCTCTACGATTAAGGTAAGGGTCTCGTTGTTTTGATTATTATTTAACGAGATTTCAGTAAAGAGATCTGAGCGTTGGATCGTCAATACAATGGACACATCATCAATCTCTAAATCTGCTTTGTAATTAACGGCTATATCGCACGATGTCTTTGTTTTATTAGCGATTGAGTAGCTTACTACCCAGTTTGGATTATAATCTACTGTTGCTGTGAAGATATCGTTAGAATTACTTTCTTTTTCAAAATAATATTTAATTGGTTCGTTTGCCATAGTCGAGTTATCTGTTGCGTTCACAGTTTCGAAGTTATTGATGATTGTTGAGGTTCTTTGATGATATAGGCTTAGATCATTAACTTCTAAGCTTGAATAGTAATACCAATAATCAAAGGATCGGTTTGCTATCAGCGTCTCGGAAAAAACTACTGAATCTATATCGGTTCTTGGAGTAGATGTTATTTGCGTTCTTTTTATCGAGCCTTCGTAATATCTTAATCCTATTCTAAAACTATTATCGTTATATAAGGTATCTCCTATAAGAGCAACAATACTAAGATTGCTCCCAATTAATATGTAATTACTTGATTCGATTTGATTGTAATAATAATTAGTGAAATTTGTTGGAGAATTTGTAAGATTAGCACTCGTAAAAGTTAAATAGGTAACATCTGCACTTGCCTCAAAAGTATAACTATAATCAAGATATTCGCTATAGTTCACTGATTCCGTATAGTTTAGCGTCATTATAATTGACAAATCAAATGTAGAATTATCTAAGCATGTTATATTGAACGAATCTGTATTATTAGTTTGAATTGAATTTGAGATAACACTATTATTATTTACTTTAAGATTAATATCAGTAGAATTTACAGATCTTTCTATTGGTAAAATCTCAAAACTAATCAATTTTGAATAATCTAAATATTGATGTGTGTCGTAAAACGAAAAATTAAGGTGATAGTATCCTGGAGAATAATTCACGTTAAAATTAATAGCAAAATCAATTTCTCCCGAAGAATTAGTTACGCTTGAATAATTATAAATTGAAGAATTAGGGTATTCTATTGAATAATTAAGCGTTTTAGAGGAAATATTGTTGTTTTCGAAATCTTTAAGGTTTGCAGTAATATTAAGATTCTGATCTTGATAATACGCATTTTTGATATTTAGAATGTCAATGAAACTTGCGATTTTTTTTACAAATAGATTTGAAATATTAATGTAAAATTGGTCTAAATGCTCTGAGATACATAAAACTGATAAATTATAATATTGAGATTCGTTAAATTGAATTGTAAAAGAAAAATTATACTCGTAAGTAGGATACGAACTATTATCGTATTGTAGAATGTAATTACTCGAATTCGAGTAATATATTTGGTTAATAGAATATTCTGAATATATATCTACATTAACGCTATTGTTCTTATTTACTAAAATAGGGCTTTCGTATCCAACGCTTAAACTAATCATATTGATTATTGTATAATTTAAGGTCCATTCCTCGTAATTCCCATGAGTATCGAAAAAATAGAGATTAAGAACAAATAACCCTGCACTCACATTGTAATATTCTTGAGTTTGAATAGTATTGTTTGAAAGCGAAATATTAAAAATCTGAGTCGTTTGAGAGTTATAGGTTTGATTAATGATCAAATGGGAAATATAGCGATCTACTGATCTAAAACTAATCGTGAAATTCTGATAACTAACCATGTATGTATCGCTTATATTAACAAAATCTACATAATAGAAATCTGAATCGAGATCATATAATATAAGATTGTCTATATCTACGCTTGATGCATTACCGGAAATATAGAATACTACGCTAAAATTGAGAAATTGAGATTTACCTAAACCATTTAAGAAATTAGTGATATTAAGCGAAATAGTTTGATTAATTGAGGAATTAGTGTTATAACAATAGCTATTTATCCCATCTTCGTGTTCTATACTAATATTATAATAAAGTTGAGAATTATTTATCGAATTGTAGTAATCAAATAAATCTGTAGATTCTATAAAGTCAACACTAAAGTTAAGTACCCAATTTCCTCTATTAATTTGAAGATAATCTAAACTAAATTGAGGAGTTAAGCTAAACTTTTGATAAAGCATTACTCGATTTGATAAATCCAAACATTCAAACCAAATTGTATAATTCATGTTTTTTAGTTCTAAAAGGCCATTGCTAATATTAAAAACCAAATTAAACAAATCTAAATTAGTAGAATTGAAAATAAAACTGTATAAATAAGAGTGCCAATTCCCATCATTCGTTAGACTTGAGGAATTGAATAGAGGATCAAAACAGTTTAGATAGGTGTCGTTTTGAGTAAACTGATATTGAAATTCTATAGTAATATTGAATAAATTTTGATAATTAGAATAACTTGAGTCATAGCGATTCAAAAAACTGAAATCAATATCTCTCGAAATCGTAGAATTTTGAGTCTCTAAAAAATGAGTCGTTAAGTAATTAGACATATTAGTTATATAATTAGTATCCCACGATTCGCTAATTGCATCAATATAATATTCGTAATTACTATCTCCTGAATTTGTAGTTAGTCGAAAAATGTTGATTGAATCTGAATCTGCTCTAAATTTGCCTCCATTTAATAATAGTTCTCCATTACAATAAATTGCAAATGTATCTGCTGAAAGTCCCTTATAACTACCAGATCCACACTCAAAATCAATTTGAATCCAATACCAAGTATCGTTTAAAATAGAGTCTTTTAAGTCGATCATATTTGTTCCGTTATAATATTGAAATTTATCACCATCTAATTGAAAGTGAATTTTACGATCCCCAGAATCCATAAACATAATTTCTAATTGATAGGTGACATCATTCCCTTTAACCCAAAAAGAGAAAGTACCAGAGGTTTGCGATGTAAACGATCTATGTACCCTTAAATAACCACCACTTGAACTATTATCAATTAAGCGAAGAGTTTTTTTATATGAATCGAAATCGCCATAAATCGAGATCGAGCAATCACGATCTAAAACATCTATATCCCAATTATTTTTAAACTCTTCTAATTTTCCGTAAGGATTGATGTTATCTTCCACATCGTAGTTGGAATCCCAGCTATATCCAATTGCATCTATGTAATTAATGTAACCACAATGAGAACTAAAAGTTTGAAACCTAAGCTCTGCAACTGAATTGCTCGCATAAGACACATTTCCTTCGTCAATTATTAAACTCCCATTTATATAGATGTCCAATGTATCAGCAGATAAACCTTGATACCCACCATCACCAAATTCGAAATCAATTCTAACATGATACCACTGATCGTTGTTTATAGCCACGATCTCGGTATTCCCACCATAATCGTCATCGTACCAATATTTGCCATTATAAGCGATAAATCTTATAGATACCGTACCACCAGAGGTTCTGAGCAAATCTATGTATAGAATTTTAGATTTATCAGTCGTTCTGTGCCAAAACTCAACCGTTCCAGAGGTGTGCGTTTCGGAGAAAATGTTTCTCACATTTATGTACTCGATAGAGTTATTATCGAAAAGTTCCAGCACATTATCGTGTCCATCAATTTCCGAGATTATACCAGTAGAGGAATTGAATCCATTTGTGTAATAATCTATAAAATCTGAAACCCCAGAAGTTAACCCATAGGGATTAAGGTTATCTCCTATATCGTAATTTGAATCCCAAGAATAGCCCACAGCATCAATAAAATATTTAAACTCTGAATCCGAAACTGATGTTCTTATGTAAACATCGTAAACTGAAGTTAAATCGTTGTCAAACGGTATCGAAGAGTCCAACTGTGTTCCATTGAGATAAAAGTCATAATAACTTCCACTT
>JAHPYY010000137.1 GCA_019058515.1 Promethearchaeota archaeon | reverse complement strand
GTTCCTCTCAAAACCAAAAAACAAGAACTCGAACTTGATGTTGACGATCCTCAATTATGGTGGTCTCACGACTTAGGACATCCAAATCTTCACAAACTAGAAATATCCATTACCAATGAAGAAATCATAGATTCTTTGACTCAAAAAATAGGTATTAGAGACATTCGCCTCGTTAGAACTCCTGATAAATGGGGCGAAACCTTCTATTTTCTATTAAACGGCGTTCCCGTATTCGCAAAAGGCGCAAATTGGATTCCAGTAGATAGCTTCATTCCAAGAGGTAAAAGACTGGGACTTTATCAGTTAAATCTTAACTACGCTAAAGAAGCGAATATGAACTTCATTAGAGTCTGGGGGGGAGGTATTTACGAAGATAACTCGTTTTACGAACTTTGCGACGAATTAGGCATTTTAGTTTGGCAGGATTTCCCTTTTGCCTGCTCAATTTATCCTTACAACGAAGATTTTATCGAGAATGTCAAAAAAGAAGCTGTTCAAAACATTAAACGATTAAGGCACCATCCTAGTCTCGCACTGTGGTGTGGAAATAACGAAATTGAAATGTTATGGATTGCTGAGATAACTCAAAGCCAAATTTTAAATGCAGAAGACATTCCCGCATACGCAAAAGGGAATCTCCCTGAAGTAAAGAGACAAAAGATTACGAGTTATGAAAATGGCTATGTTAAAATCTTCAAGAAACTTTTTCCAGAATTAATAGAAAGATTCGATCCAAACCGTTCCTACTGGTCGACATCCCCTTCAAACGAAACGACGCATGATACTGTAGATTATATGCATTCAAACGATCCAGAGAGGGGAGACTCACATTTTTGGGCTGTTTGGCACGGAGGTAAACCTTTTAAAGCCTATCGAAAATTTGATTCTCGGTTCATGTCAGAATTTGGCTTTGAATCTTTTCCCTCAATGAAAACAATTGAAACATTTTGTCCACCTGAACAATTTGAAATGCACTCACCTATAATGGAAAACCATCAAAAAAACTCCGCAGGCAATCAAAAAATCAAGAGATACATGAAAAAGAGGTTTTCTTTTCCCGAAAGCTTTGAAAAGCAAGTTATCCTCTCTCAAATCACGCAAGCAGAAGCGATAGAGTATGGCGTGGAATATTGGAGGCGAAAAAGGAATAATTTTCGTTGTATGGGCGCTCTTTATTGGCAATTAAACGATTGTTGGCCCGTTGCGTCTTGGTCCTCGTTAGACTACTATGGACGCTGGAAAGCACTTCATTATTTCGCAAAAAGGTTTTATCAACCTTTATTTCCGAGTGTTAAAGAGGAAAAAGACAGAGTCGAGTTTTGGATAACTAATGATTTCAATTATTCTCGTGAAGGAACTATAAATTGGAAAATTCTAAATTCACAAGATTCACTTTTACTAGCCGATTCTCATAATTTTAAGGTCGCACCCTGTAGTTCTGTAATGGTTCAAGACATTGATGTTTCTGAGATTAATGAAAATGACGAGCAATTGAATAATAACATCATTTTCTATTCTCTTAACGAGGAAAATGTTGAATTTAAAGGATTTCGCTTATTTAGTCATCCTAAATATTTTAACCTAAACAATCCCAAACTATCGTTAGTGATAAAAGCAATAGATACTAGTGAAAACTCTTACAAGATGGAGATTTACGCCAAACACATTGCTCTTTATGTGTATATTGAATCAGACTTAGTGGATTTTATTGCGTCAGATAATTTTTTCTCAATGGAACCTGAAGAATCGCGAAAAATTGTCCTAACTACATTGAAAACACCAGTTTCTGAGAATAAGAGATCTATTGAGGTCATCAATAGCTTCACGGTTAAATCCCTATATGATTTAATCTAAAAAACTCTAAAAGTAATATACATTATTTGATTTTAGAGAGGATTAAGTCAAAAATTAAGTTCATGCTTATAAGCATAATTGAATCTCGTAAAATATTTCCATAAATAAGCAATTTTTTAATTTTTTTTTAAAGTACGACAATATATTCACGAAATCGTATTTAATTTTCTCTTGACTATTAGAATAGCAATTCCTAAAATAGAAATGCCGCCTGCTCCGAGTAGAAAGGGTAATTCGTATCCTGATATACTTGAAGAATTAGTTGGAAGTACGCGTGCCTTTAATCCGACTTTATAAATGATTTGATTATCCGCGGTTGTACCTACTTCCGCTTCGAACTCGCCCTGATCGTTCCATACATACCATATAATGTAATCTTCATCAAGCCTACTGTCGTACTGTGCGTATATCTTAACCATTAAAGCGTTACCTTCAGCGCTAGTTCTGTAATCAGAAGAATCAATATGACGTAAGTTAGCCAGATAGTTAGACACCGGAGTTGGAACACCAGTAAAAACGAGTATACCAGGGATGCTATGTGTGATTAGCTTAGGCCATGCTACGGGATTTTCAAACACGTAAATATCAGTAGATTTATAAATTTTTGACTCGTCGGGATTTACAAAATCCTCCTCATCGTCCGTCCACCCCTCACTTAACCAATTCCAATACCAAAATTCGACCTTCCACACATTATGAGTCCCAGTTAAAGAATTATAGTCCTTTTGCCACTCGATATTCGTGACATTGTGCGCACGTATTAGTCCGATTTCTGGGTTCTCCCCTAGATTTATCACCTTATCATCAACGAACACTTTCTCTATTAACTCCTCGTTTAAACTTTGAATTTCGTATATATACAGAGTATTTTCTACAATTTTGTAGTCGTCGCTTGCTGCATAAACGCTAAATGAAACTGCTAGCAAAGAAATTAACCATAAGAGGGATGTTAGAGTTATTTTTTTACTTTTCATAGTCAAATCACAGTATTTAACCTTGCTAATGAGTAGGAAACTTTATTTTATAATTAAATCGCTTATAATTCTTATTCTGGTTTGATTATTTATTCATAAGATATAAATTGTTGACGAAAACTGAAACATTTTTAATCTCAACAGCTTTAAAGGAAGTTTAAGAAATTAAGTAAGATTAAAATAATCGCTTAATTAAAGTAATATAACATTAATCAGGTGTTGATTAAAAAGTGATTTTAACTAATTTCAGCGATGATCTTCCTCAGCTATCAAACGATCAGATAACTAATTACAAAAATTCATTTGAATGGTGGTATTTCGATATTGAATGCGATAACAATATATCGTTAGTTATAATACTAAAAAGAAAAGACATATTTACGCACGAAATTAACCCTAGTGTTTATGTGGAATATATTGTAAAAGATAAAAAGGATACTTTAGTTGAAATTTATCCTAAAGACGAGTACAATCTGAAATATAATAAACAAACGAACGAAGCTGTGATTTCCATAGGTAACAGTTATCTAAAAGTTATTAAAGACAAGGAAAACATCATCTCATCGTATGAGTTGCATGTAGACTTAAAAATATTAAGGGTTAATATCAAATTCAAACCACTTCATCAAGGTTTCAAGGTAAGTAAGAATGGTGTGTACTTTACACATAAAAAGCAGGAGGATCTAATCAACTGCGTAAATTTTGCAGCTCCCAGAATGGAAGGTAAAGGAAATCTTACTCTATTCCAAGAATCTTACGATATCAACGGAGAAGGATACCACGACCATCCTTGGGGTACCTCACATCTACTCCAGACTAATAAGAACTGGCATTGGGCTCGCTTGTATAATGAACACGCTTCTATTATGTACGCTGATGTTAAACCACACGGAGATTACAAAGGGAATTTTAAATTTTTATACTTCTCTTATTACGACGAGTTTTTGCCTAAAGTTGAGGAGAACTACACAATCGTTCCTAAAGAATTTAAGAGAGAACAAGGCAGTAGAATGAAATTTCCTCACGAACTTACGATTATCTGTCCAAATTTAAATCTTGAAATTAACACGAAATTTTTACGAACAAACCTTAATATCGTTATTTACAACAGGTCTAGCGTTTCTTTTGAGTTAAACGAGAGTAAGAAGAAATTTAAGACCAAGGGAAACGGATGGACAGAATATTGGAATGTGCCTTCATGGCTACGAGGTTTACTAATTAAAAAGAATAGATCTGAGCAATCTAAACATGTTAAAAAAACGCAAGAATTAATAAACAAGTATAATTAATGGGTATTGCCATTGTTGTCTTATATGGGGTCTTTAACCTAAAATTATTTATAATTTAGCAATAATTAGTGAATTTATGGGATTAGAAGGATTAACTGATATAGAAATTCTCCACGGAACTTTTAGCATAATTTATACAGTGATAAGTTGTTTTATTGGAGTCAAAATAGGTTTAAAATTTGTTAAATTTAAACAAAAGGAATTACTGTCTTTTGGAATTACATGGATTGTTCTGGGCTCATCGTGGTGGGGTAGCGCTTTTTCTTTTATCAACTATTTGATTATGGATGTAGCATTCAATCTATTTTTATTGTTATTTTTGAGCGGTGTTTTCTTTCCATTAACAGTAATATTTTGGATCTATACTTTTAGCTTATTGTTATATCCAGAAAACAAGAATAAAATTGTTTTAATCTTCACAGCTATTACTTTTGTTTACGAAATTGTATATCTCACATTATTATTCATAGATCCTTATCTGCTGGCTACGGAAAACGGAGTCATAAACTTTCAATATAATCTATTTGGACAAGCTTTTCAAGGTTTCATGTATTTGGTCGCTATTATTAGTGGTTTACTCTTTACTAAGAAATCTTTGGAATCAGTTGATTTAAAAATTAAATGGAAAGGGAGATTTATTTTAATAGCAATAATCACATTTACTATTGCTGCAGTTCTTCAAATTGCATTGCCAACATTTATACCAGCTATAATCATCGTATACATCTTGCTTGTATTAAGCGTGATTGAATTCTATTTAGGCTTTTTATTGCCTGAAGGGATCGCAAATCGTCTTGTAAGGGAGTAGTTGCATTAAGTTTTAAAATCTGAGATTTTTTCATATCTTTTTTTTTGATAATGACTATGAAAGGATAAAATAAATAAGATTATGAGATACGATAATAAAAATTAGAACGCTTCGCATATATACCCGCCTTTTTGTACCTGCTTCCGTCACCGGAATCAGTTGGAGCATCTAACTAAGCGGCCTACCTAAAGCTCGCTCCAAGTATTCATCGCTTTCATTTGGCCTTGCTCCGGAGTTTTAGCTCGTTCCAACCGTTCCTTGCTACAATTTCTTTGGCTTAGACCCAAGTCATCAATACGCGTAGTAAGGCAGTGTCGTTTCTGTTGCTAAAGTACGACTCTCGTCGTAGTAGTTCTCTACACCCCGCTTGGAAGTGAGAGGCGAGGTTCCTCAGCTGGACCAACAGAAATTAGTCCTACCGTCAGCTCCATATGCGACTCGTTCCATTAGCTTAAATCATCGTGAGAATTTAAATCTTATTACAAATTCTATTTGTTATGGGAAATTACCTAGCTTTCGATTTAGGAGCAAGTTCTGGCAGAGCGATTGTAGGTATACTTGAAAACGGTCAACTTGAGTTAAACGAAATCTATCGTTTTCCAAATTACGCTACAAGAATAATTGATTCTTTATATTGGAACATGTTGAATTTGTACGAAGAAATTCTTAACGGCTTAAAGAAATACAACGAAAGATTTAACACTCCTATTGAAGGAATTGGTATCGACACTTGGGGCGTTGATTTCGTTCTTTTAGACGAAAAAGATCGTCCAATAGGATATAACTACCACTATCGAGATAACCGAACCGAAGGTATGTTAGAAGAAGCGTTAAAGGTTGTTTCGCAAAAAGAGTTCTTTAATCGAACGGGAATTCAATTTATGCGGATCAATAGTTCAATTCAATTGTTTTCAATGAAATTCTCAGAGGATCCTCAACTTAAAATTGCCAAAACTCTTCTAATGGTTCCCGATTTCTTACACTTCTTGCTATCTGGTAAAAAAATCGCTGAATATTCTATTGCATCTACTACTCAATTAATAGATCCATTTCGGAGAAATTGGGCTTTTGATGTTATTGAGAAGCTTGGATTCGATTCTTCTCTTTTTTATGAGATAAAGCAGCCGGGTACTATATTAGGAAAATTACAGGACTATATATGTAAAGAGGTAGGATTCAGTGTTGCCCCCGAAGTAATTGCACCCGCAAGCCACGATACCGCATCAGCAGTGGCTGCAATTCCCATGGATTTAACGAAATTTAATCGAGATGAGACGGCTTACATTAGTTCCGGTACTTGGAGTCTGGTTGGAGTTGAGCTCACTCAACCGTTTGTCAACGAAAAAGCAATGAAATATAATTTTACTAACGAAGGGGGAGTGGATGGGACTATTAGGTTTTTAAAAAATATAACTGGTATGTGGTTTCTTCAAGAGTGTAAACGTATTTGGGATAAAGCATTACCTAGTCTTACCTGGGAACAAATTAATGGAGAAATCGAGAATATTAACTCTATAAACACATTTATAAATCCTGACGATTCTGCATTTCTAAATCCAGACAATATGATATCAGAAATTGAAAAATATTGTCGTTCTAGAAGCCAACCTGCTCCAAATTCTATCGGAGAATTTGGTAGGTGTATTTTAGAAAGTTTAGCTTGTAAATACAAGGATATTATTTCTCAATTAGAGGATATTTTAGAATCAAAAATCAAGATTCTACACATTATAGGCGGGGGAAGTGAAAATTCTTTATTGAATCAATTAGCATCAAATATATTGGAGATTCCCGTAATTTCTGGTCCAAAAGAAGCAACTACAATCGGCAACTTGTTAATTCAAGCTAAAGCTAAGGGAGAAGTTAAAGATTTAGAAGAATTAAGGCGAATAGTAAAAAATTCTTTTCCTACCTCCGTATTTAAACCTGAAGGCTCAGAATATTGGAAAGATATTTATCAAAAGTATGTTCAAATTACAAAAGCATAATAGCAAATCATGCCAACTGAATTGACAAACCAGATAATTTACATTATCCAGAACATCCCTAAAGGTAAAGTGTTAACCTATGGGAGAATTGCTAAGCTTGCGGGCAGTCCAAGAGCTGCCAGAACCGTCTCTTGGTTGCTTCATTCGTCTTCAGGAAAATATAGCCTTCCCTGGCATAGGGTAATCAATTCAAAAGGACTTATATCGTTAACTAAGACAGAAGACAAGCAATATCAGAGGAATAAGTTGAAAGCCGAGGGAGTAGTAGTTTCCGATGATTTCAAAATTAACTTAAACGATTATATGTGGAAAGTAAATTCAATCTCAGAAATAAAATAATAAAAAAAATATAAATAAAAAAAAGTTAAGCCTTTATTTCTACGGTACTTAAGTCTGTTCCTTTCGTTTCTTTAAGATATTTTAAGACCAGAAATAAGTTTGCGAATAGAGGAAGGCTCAATAAAATAAATGCCAATCCAAGATTGGAAAATAAAGTCACCCCTGCTCCCACTAGAAATCCAGTAGTGATACCTAATGCTGTTGTCAGCCCTCTCACGCCCATACCGGTTCCTCTAGTGTCGGTTGACATGATTTCCATTACTACAATCCTAATCACGATTAATAATCCGTTGTAACCGATGTATACGAATGCTACACCTAGACTTGCGATTAGGAAAACATTCGTGGTTATTTGCGACCCTAGAAACAAAAAAATGGCTCCAACAGGAACAAAAAACGAATATATCATCATCAATGGCTTTCTACCGATTCGATCGGCTATAAATCCGGTTAACAAGTACCCTAATATAACTGAGAGAGCTACAATTATTATGATTAAGTTTATATCTCCTTCGCCTAAAGTCGTGCTTTGTGCTAGAAAACTCTCTGCCAACTGAAGTATGACGAAATTAAGCCCTGCTGTAAAACTCATAACTAATAGCACAATGTATTCTTTTTTATATGGAGACTGAAACACAATTTTCACGTTTTCTTTTAAGAAAATCTTTTCTACTTCCAATTTTCCTTCGATCTTAGCGGTTTCGTAGATCTTTGTTTCTCGGATAGTGAAAAAGATTACGATACCTAAGGGAATACCGAGAATTATAGGAAAAAGCGTCATTCCTCTCCACATCCACAAAGGTGAAGTTTCGGTTATAAAAACAGAACGCATGAGCGGCATCATAATGGGACCCATTACTCCGAACGCCAGCAGTAAGTTTGTGTATACAGCTTTCTTTTTTGCTGGAGATTCTTCATTTGCGTAGAGTAACCACATATCTGAGCTGAAAAATAAGTATGTGCAGAACAGGAATATTGTATAAAGCCAAATATTAATTGAAAGCGCTAATAAAAGGGCTGAAACTCCCATTCCTAAAGTAGTAATACCTAACATTTTCTTTCTTCCCAATTTATCCGCAAAATACTGGTTAAAAAAGACAAAATACATACCTGCTGTGGCAATTCCAATAGAAAAAGACAATATAGCTTGAGCTACATTGATATCCATGCTATAAGGTATAATTAAGAATTCTTCAATTATTTTCGACGGAAAAGCGGCGGTATAAGTGGTTGTATAGGCGTCCATAATTTGGACCAATGCTAATATCAGAAACAGGTATCTTATGTACTTTTTTGTTCTTTCTCCCGAAGAAGATTTCGTTTCGTTCATGATTTAAAATTGAGTCGTAAAATTATATAAAGATTCCTTCAAAGAACAATTTTTTGTAAATAACACAGAGTTGAATCTCGTTAGATTGCAATGTAATTTAACGAAAGGGGCTCATACAACAATTTTTATACTTTTTTCCACTTCCACAAGGGCAAGCATCGTTCCGTCCGAATTTAAAATTCAATTTAGGGGGATTGACTTTAATATTTTGTTCTATTCTAATTTTTTCCGCAAGTTTTTTAAAGTATGGTATTGAATGAGCGTAAAATTGCCTCCAACCTTTGCAAAGGATACTTAGGTTGCTAGATTTGGAACTTTTACCTCTTCGAAATTTTTGGCAATCGCCATAGCATAAAGATAAGAAAGAGCATGAGTCACATGCACTAGCATAAGAGTTCTTAGCTTCACCAAATTGCTTGTAAATTGACGACTTGGATAATGCGTCCCAAGAATCTACCATTATATTTCCCAGTTTTAAATTATCTCTAACAAAGAAATCGCAGGGATATATCGAGCCATCATGTTCTACTACAAAATATTGGCGACAATCTGTATTCATGTAGCACATGTTAGCGTTTCCATACACTAAAAATTCCAATATAGAATCGAATAATCTAATTGAAATTTTACGTGTATCTTCCGCGATCCAGATGTCAAAAATTTCGCATAAAAATCTCCCCCATAGTTTGCCGGTTATAGAGTAAGGTCGTGGTTGATTATTCTTATCAAATTCAACGCAGGGTATGTATTGATGGAAGAAAAATTCATTTTCTTTTAAATAGTTATAAATTTGCTTAGCTTTTGTTACAGTATAATTATTCACCAAAGTAAGAATATTAAATTCTACGCGATATTTCTTTAAGTTTTGAATTCCTTTCATAACTAGAGAATGAGTTGGAGTAGCTCTAATGGTTTTACGATAATGATCGTGAAGATTAGGGGGACCATCTAAGCTCACTCCTGCCAGAAATTTGTACTCTCCAAAAAATTTCGCTAATTTTTCAGTTATCAGGGTTCCGTTGGTTTGGAGACCATTGCTTACATATGCTCCAGGTGAACCGTATTTCTTTTGAAATTCAACGACTTTTTCGAAAAATTTTAGACCCATTAATGTAGGTTCCCCTCCCTGCCAACCGAATGTGTATCTACCCTCTTGATAAGTTGCCATGTAACTTGAAATCATTTTTTCTAGTATCTCGTCCGTCATTCGGGGAGGGTTATTTCCTTTTTCCAAATGATCAATGTAAAAGCAATATTCACACCTGAGGTTGCAATCGGCTCCAGCAGGTTTTATCAACAAGGAAAAAGGTTTCATTATTACTGACTAAAATTGCCAAATGTTAATATTCAAAATAATGAGAATTAATTCAAATTAATTTCCATTATGAGGGAAAACTAAAGGTATTTTAACTCTACTAAGATTAATTATAATTAAGGTTATGTCTGAGAATAATGTAAATAAATCAGGTCTTAATATTGAATATGTGTTCTATAAAGGAATAAAACATTTTGCCAAAAAAGGAAGCTTAGATTTATCGCACAAGCAAATAGAAGATATATTGAACATCAAAGGTTTGAATGAATTGAAAAACTTGAAAGAGCTAGATCTAAGTCATAATAAAATATCAGAAATAAAAGGACTAAAGGGGCTTGAAAGTCTTTTAATTTTACGACTTAATCACAACAATATCTCCGAGATATGTGGTTTGGATTCTTTGGTAAATCTTAAAGAATTATACCTTAATCATAACAACATTTTAGAAGTAAATAATTTAGACCAATTAAAATGTTTAGAACACCTTTCGTTAGACTGGGAAAAGATTAGCGAGATTAAAAGAATTAAGTCTATTAAGCATCTAAAACGCTTAAAATAATTTTATTTAAAATTAAAATCTTATTTCATTATTTTTGAAGTAATCCTTTTATTCATTAACTTAATTTTGATATTTTAAATTGGAGACTTTCAAATATATTGAAAAATAATTAGAGAATATACAAATATTGAATTAATTAGAGATATTTTGGAAATAACAATACAGATTAGTCAAAATGAGTTTATTAAAAAGTCAGATTAAAGAAGATAAGTTTCAAATTATTCTCATATCAGTTCTAACATCAATTGCGATTTTATTACAAATGTATTTTCAATTTATACTTAAAACTGACATAATTTTTTCCCACTTTTTTTATATACCCATTATATTATCGTGCATTTGGTGGAAAAAGAAAGGCTTGATTCTAACTACGTTCTTAGTGTCTTTGTTAATAATATTGCCAATATTTCTAAATCAAGATATATTTAATATTTTTCAAGTGGAAAATTTGCTAAGAGCTTTTTTATTAATTGTTGTTAGTATCGTGGTGACAATATTAAGTGAACGCATATCTAAAACTGAATATTCTTTAAAAGAACGAGTAAAGGAGCTAAATTGCATATATGACATTATTACAAGTATAAACGATCCCAATAATTCACTCGAAGAGATATTAATTTCAACCCTAGATAAAATCCGCTGTGCATGGCAATTTCCTAAACTAATATGTGTAAAAATTCATTTTGATGGAAAAGAATACAAAACTGAGAATTTTGTTACTACTCCGTGGAAAATGTCTAAAGAGGTATTTATAAAGCAAAGAAAGTTAGGTATAGATCTTCATTATATCGAAGAGCAAGCGTTCCTTAAAGAAGAGGAAAGTTTATTGGAGGAAATTTTACAACAACTAAAAGCAGTTTTCGATTTAAAACTAACATGGATTAAATAAAAAGGAAGTTTCCTAAAAAATGTAATATTTTGGCTTGATTGCTTGAGTATATAATTCTCTATTCAAATAATTCCATTAATTTTTTTGAGAATTTATTCTATGGGGTATTTTCCGTATTTATTTATGGTTTTTAAAATCGTAGGAACGCTGGCTAGCATATGCATAAACGACGGAAATTCTTCAGAACAACCAAATAGGAAATTATCACCTGGAGCGACGCTTTTCAGCATATCTTGCGTCGTTTTTCGGACTATTTTTTGTCCTTGAAGACTCACTGGCTCAGGAAAGTTTGCCCATATTATTTTATCTTTCCACAATTTCTTCGCCTCTTCTAATGGTAAATTTCCTATTGGTGGAGGAGTAAAGCTTTCAATCACATCTATATGGGTTTGCGGGATAAGATCTTTGAGATTCTTTAACTCACCATCCATATGCACTATGTAAACTTTATCTTGCTTATGAAAGATGTCAGCTACTTCGTTGTAAAAGGGTAAACTATAAGTTTTAAAAAAGGTGGGGGTTGTAACCAATCCAGTAACGTTATCTGGTCCCCATATCACTTCAGCTGGAGATTCAGCAGCGATTTTATAGGCTTCAATTTCTTTTTTATAGATCAACCTATACAAGTCGTTAAATTCGTCTCTATTCGTGTAATAATCTATTGAAAGTCTTTTTGGTCCCATTAACATACGCATAGCCTGAAACGGTGATTTCGGAACGAAAGCTGAAATAATGCCGTAATCTCCAATAATCATTTGTAAATCTGTGATATCATTGTAAGAAGGAGCATATTCGGTATCTTCAATAATCGCTTTTAATATTTCGTAATCCTCAACTGATTTTATCAAATAACCATCTTCAGGAAACCAAGGAAGTTGCTCCGATACATCTAAACTTTTCCACATGGTTGCAAATGTTAAGTCCCCCTTGGACGTATTTACAATTCCTGTAGCCTTATGAGAGGTGTTCAATGCCATTAAAATATCTACAGTGGACCAGGACATCCGATTACCATAGTGATGCGTAATATCCAAGGTACAATTCGGACAAGAAACGGTGTGCGCTTGAACTGCCATAGAAGCATGTATACAAAGTCCTTCGTCTAGCAACTTTCGCCAGGGAGCATATAATGCAAGACCAGCAATGTTTAACGATTCTAGATATACGCTAAAAGGTATTTTATCGGGAGTTTCTTTCCGTAAAACTGCCATAATTCTCTCTTTTGGATTCATTTTTCGACCCACCTCTTACATAATTTTACTCCTTGAATCGCATTCTCAGCAAATCCGTCTGCGCCTATATCTTTGACAAATTCTTTAGTAATTGGTGCCCCTCCTATTATTATTTTTACCTTATCTCGTAATTTAGCAACTTCCAAGTCTTTTGGTAATTTCTGTATTTCCACCATTGAACTTGATAGAAGCGTTGATATCGCCAAAATATCTGGATTTTCTTCTTCTATTGCTTTAATAAATTGTTCAGTAGAAACATCTACGCCTAAGTCTATAACTTCAAATCCCTCAGCTTCTAGAAAAGTCTTCACAATTCCTTTCCCAATATCGTGAATATCCGTTTTTGCAGTACCAATTATAACTTTCCCGATGGTTTTTTGTGGATTTTCCTTTTTAATATATGGATTTAACTGCATCGTAATCTGATTCATAATTTCTCCCGCCATTATTAATTCGGGCAGAAAATATTCCTCAGCCTCGAATTTATATCCAACCGTTATTAGAGCAGGAGTTATTCCGTTCTGTATAATATCAAAGGGAGAAGTTCCCTTATCCACCATGGTTTGGCATATTCTTTTAGCGTTTTCTAATTCCAATTCTACAATCGCATCCCTAAATTGTACAATTTCGCTTGAATCGTTCATTTGATTATTAACTCCAAAATACTATAACATTTCTTTTAATGGTGATCATTTTGATATGATCAAATAAACTAACAAATCTTAGTAGTCTCTATGTATAAATGTTATGCTTTTTAATAATAATGTAATGAAATCTTCCGAAGCATGTAAATTATTACAAATCACGAAGCCTACATTGTATAAATATAAAGACAAT
>JAHPYY010000136.1 GCA_019058515.1 Promethearchaeota archaeon | reverse complement strand
GTAGTAACCATCTTGAGCGCCGTTTCTCCGTCAAACGGAATACCCGTACCGTGAATTATTCGCATACGATTCACTCTATCCTCGATAATTGCCTCGCGCCCATTGGGAGTCGGCTTGATTAACGCTTGCATTGCTTCTGGTTCCGGTTGAGGCAAATCGGGATTGCCTGTTCTACTCATGACAGAAGTAAGAGATAAGACGCGTGATGGGTGTCTAATTGCGACCACTTGAGCGATCATCCCTCCCATGGAAGCCCCGCAAATATGAGCTTTATCGATATTCAGGGCGTCTAAAAGCCCAACGGCGTCGTCAGCCATATCCTCTATCGTATATGCAGATTCTATTTTTTCTCCTTTTTGCGCAGCCACGACTAATTTCATTAAATTTGGTACTCCAGCCTCTTCAAATTTGGTGGATAACCCCATGTCTCGGTTGTCGAATCGGATCATGTAAAAACCTTGCTCTGCAATTTGTTTACAAAACTCTTCGTCCCATCTGATCATTTGAGCCCCTAATCCCATAATTAATAGTATTGGTTTTGAGTCGGGATTCCCAAATGTATCGTACTCAATTTCAATATTATTTGCTTTTGCTTTTGGGATTAGATTATTCCTCTTGGTTTAATTCAATTAAAATAACCTTTATTGATAAGCTTTAGATGTGTTCTTCGTTATAGCGTCGATTACTTGCGACCAAACTTGAGGTGGTAAACTGTGACCCATTCCTTTGACGACGAGTAATTCTGCTCCAGGTATCGCCTCAGCAGTGTCTTTACCTCCATCGGGGGGCATAAGTGGATCATCCGAACCGTGAATTACGAGCGTAGGAACCGAGACTGACGCTAAGGCGGGCTTTCGATTTTTAGCAGCCATTATCGCAGCTAATTGACGCGAGTAACCTACTCGATAATTTGAGCGATCTAACGAGGCGATCGTCAACTTGCGCGCTCTTTCTTCGTCAAAAGGAATACCCGGTCCGTGAATTATTCGCATAGTATCTACACCCGCCTCGATAATTGCTTCGCGCTGGGTAGGAATAGGTTTCATTAACGCTTGCATTGCTTCTGGTTTCGGTTGGGGTAGATCGGGATTACCCGTACTGCTCATGATAGAAGTAAGGGATAAAACGCGAGACGGGTGTCTAATTGCGACCAACTGAGCGATCATCCCTCCCATGGAAGCGCCGCAAATATGAGCTTTATCGATATTAAGAGCGTCCAACAGCCCAACGGCGTCGTCAGACATATCTTCAAGCGTATAGGCTGATTCAATTTGTTTTCCTCTTCGCGCAGCCATGACTAATTTCATTAAATTTGGTTCGCCCGCATCGTCAAATTTGGTGGATAGCCCCACGTCTCGGTTGTCGAATCGGATCACGTAAAAACCACGATCTACTAACTGGTTACAAAACTCTTCGTCCCAATTGATCATTTGGGCCCCAAGTCCCATTATTAATAGGAATGGTTTTGAAGTGGGAGTTCCAAACGTATCGTACTCAATTTCAATATTATTTGCTTTAGCCTTAGGCATTGATTTTTCCTCTTATTTCAAACCCATTGAAATTAATAATTATATGCCTTCATAAGTTATAAATTATAGCTGAATTTGAAACAACATTAAACAAACCTTTATTTATTTGATAATCCTAGAGCTTAATAATGTGTTTTTATATAACCTCGGTTCTCCCTGAAAATGTAAAATTGGAGGAGCTTCGCCCGATATTCAATAAGTACAATATGTCGTTCGTTCCAATTGTGAATCCTTATGTTCAGGAGCAATTAAAAAAAGGAGAAATGTATTTTCAAGCAACGAACGATTATTGCGATTGCGACACATATTTAGGAATGTTGGATACCTCGGAAGCGTACAAGAAGTTGCTTGGTTCGAGTAAGGTTAGAAAGCTAAGAAATAAGAAGTGGACGGAGTTGCAGATAGACGAGTGGATAAAAAATAAATTAACGGATGTGAATCCTAAGTTTAAAAAGCTTACCGAGGTGGAAAAGCGAATTAAGTACGAGAGGTGGGAAGGGTTACTAAAATCACTTTTAACAGAGAAAAATGTCGATCGGGTTGGGATTCTTAAACATTGGTATAGCAAGAATTTAGAGAACGAAGAAATACGAATTATAAAACGACGAATAGTTAAATTTGCTGAGGTTTGCGAAGATTTTCTTTTGCATCTAAAAGAGGATGTGTTATACGATTTTAGAGTGTGAATTTTCTTAAAGAATAGAAATTATTGAAATTAAGGTGTAATTATTAGATAATTTGTGATTTTTTAAAGCCAAGATACTCTATTTATATAGTTATAGTAGCGATTATGGCCATGTAAAAACCTAGTAATAGTCTAATATCATTGTACTAATCATAGCTTTAGATATTGTAATATCTTAAATCTAAAGTGCTTAGATTTTAATTACATGGGCACTTTTTTATATAGGCGAATTAACTTACATATAATGATAGATAGAAAGAGTACTCTTAAATGGTTCATGTTGTATATAGAGGTTAAGAAATATCCTTTAAAAAATGAGAAATTAAATTTAAGCGCTTTAGATATTGATCACATTCCTGAAATTGATGGTTTAAAAGATATATCCAAATTAAAAGTGTTGGACCTTAGCTTTAATAAAATTACTGAAATAAATGGTTTAGATTCTCTTAAGGAATTGCAGGTATTATATCTAAATCGTAATCTAATATCTGAAATTAAAGGATTGGACGCTCTTTCTAGCCTCCAAGAGCTATATCTCCATTCAAATCGTATTCGCAAACTGAATGGATTAAATGCACTCATTAATTTACATACATTAACTCTTGGTCATAATCCGCTTCCTAGTAAATTGATTGAAAAATTAGGTGGTTTGTATAACCATGTTTATGTCAACACACCTTTAAAATTCGTAAAATACTGCAAGAACATGAAATATGAAAAAGAACTTGTTCAAAAGATCCTAAAATTCGAATGTGAAAATCAAAAGGAAATGGAAGAAGTGGAAGTCATTCGGGATCTAAAGTTAAACATTGATACAGCTGAGAAAACCTTAGAATCATTGAATTCGGTAATAGATTACGATAAATCTGAACTAAACTTGATAAAACAAAAAGCTACCGACGTTATAAGAAAATTCGATCGTCCAACTTTATTTGACCTAATAAATACCTTAGAATTTAATCTTAATATTGCAAAAAAGGTAGGCAAATACATGATTGATAAAGGGTGGATCGATGTTTTCCCGCGAGTTCCTAAAAAAGAAATACTTGTGAGTGAAACTAGAATTTGTCCATATTGTTATTCTAAGGTAGAAGAAGACAAGCAAATATGCTCTGAGTACGGATCGATTTTAAAATCTGATAAGGAAAAAGTTTCGTAAAATAAATTTTAATTAGAGATGTCTCCTTATTGATCAATAAATTTCATTTGCTAGAAAGAATGTAAGAATCCGTTCTACACCCAAAATAAAACTTTAAATATTTGAATATCTGCACTCTCATGAAATGCAACAAATTTTTGATTTGGGCGAAAATTTCAGTTTTATTCCAAACATTGTATTCTTTTATATATCGCTTACCGCATTCTTTATTTTCTTTACATTAGAAGTCTTGATTCTTTCCTATTATTACGCCAAGGGAGGTTTTCAAAAAGAAAGCACGAGAGAAAGCATAGCTTTTTTAATCTCAATCTTCAACCTTATATACCTAATTCTAAGTATGGCAAATAAAATCGTGGTTTTAATCTCAATCAGTTATGCGTTCTATATATTATGTTATTTATATCCAAAATCCCAATTTTCAAACGATAACGATGGTATTGTAAAGAGTATAACATATTTCACTTTTATATATGTATATATTGCCTTTTTCTATTTTATAGTAGATTTAGATACAGCAACTATAACGTTAATTATGGGGCGATCCGTCTTCCTACTGTTTTTTATACTTTTAAGTTTATATAAGTTTAACCAATACTTAGTGAACAAAAAAAAAGCAATTAAATACAGAATTAAAGCCCGAAATGAATTATTAAACCAAAATTACGAAAAAGCCCTCTATATTCTAGGAAAAGCTGTCAAATTTGCGAATAACATTTGGGTCATAAATAGAACCGAGAATCAACTGAATTTAGAAGCAATAAAATTGGATAAAGATATAAAAGAAGGGAATTTCGAGGACATTGAAAACTTAATACCGGAAAAGCTTAACCAAAAGAAGCAGATTACAGGATGGTTTATTGGTTGTACCATTTTTTTAATTTTCATTATCTCCATTACGATTCTATTTGGTAATTTTTAATCGAATGTGAGTTACAATATCATCTTCTCTTCATTATTTTCATCGATTTCGAGAGTTAAATTCAAGTTGAAAGGAAGCTTGTAATATCTCCTTTTACCGATGAAATCTCCGATAAATGCACCAATAACGAAAAGAGAGATTTGAACAAATATATGAATCCAAAATCCCCAAACACCGAATGTATTTAACAAATAAAAGCCTGAAGCTCTATTAATGAACATATACAATATCCATAACCCAAAACCAATTGGAGTGATTCCAAATAATATGTAAATTGCTCTGTTTACCATTCTTGAAGGATGTATGCGAATATAGTAGGAGAATCCTAAAACAATACCAAAAATAATTCCATAAATTATCATTTGGATAAATATCTCAGGCTCGAAAAGATAGTTAAAGACAATTAGAACGATAAATGACCCAATGTAAGAGATTGTAGTTAAAACCTAAAATGTCTTCCACCATTTAGGTTTCGAGGGTTCTTGATTGCTTTCTTCATGAATATCTTCGTTCATTTTATCTGAAATATAATATAGTAAAATTCGTTTAAATTTATTATTGTGAACAAAGGTAGATTTCGCTTTATAGTTTTAATTAACAAGTTTTCAATTTCGTAATACTAGTTTAAGGTACAACTGGTATTCCGCCAGATAGAATTATTAAAATAAGGCTATGAAATAATCTTAGATATATAGACCCAAAAAAGCCTGTTAATGCCATTATAGCAGCATAGAAAAGGAATCTGTCTTTATTTTGGATTCCATGAGTTAATAGAAACGCATAACCTAGTAAACCAGTAGCTAGCATAATGAATCCATAAAAAAGGAATAAGATAGCAGTTGAAAAATAAATTCCGTAAATTACATATAGAATATTAATAACTCTCCGTTTAAAAAAACAATTTTGAAAAAATTTGAGATAGTCCATGATATCCCCGCTAACGACAAGAATACTCCAAAATTTGCGTTATTTTTCTTCCCAAATACAAGAAACATTAAGCTGTAAGTGAAAAAATAAGGAACGCTAAACAGTAAACCCTGGAAAACCTTGTATCCTACGTACTGTTGAAGTTCAATAGCTGTGTAATTAGTAATTGATATGTTTGGCACGAGGTAAAGCAGGATTTCAAAAACGATATTAATTACACCCGCAGTAATCAACAATCTGGCCGATTCTATCTCAGTTGGTTGCTTTTTTCCAGAGTAGGTAATCAGGATATTGCTAACTATTACAAACGCGGAAACAAAAATGAAACAAACAGAATAATAGATGGGGAATTCCTATTTTATTGTCATTATACTCCTAAATCGTTTCTTTCACATTGATTTAATACGATCAAGCCTACCAATTATCTAGTTTATACTAGGGCTTTAATTGAAAATTCACGATTAAAGTTCTTTACGACAATTTTCAAAATTTGCACCTCTGATTTCAATTTCCCGTCATAAAAGATTTTAAAAACATTCGTTTCCGGATAATACCTGATAGGATATCCAGGGCGTTCCTTGTCGAGATAATACTCTGTTTCTTGGTATAATCGGTGGATCAAAGGTGTTAAATTTTCTGGAGGGATAGGATTGGAAACTTCGAACTCTAATCCTTTATTCCTCAAAAGATGCTTTAGTTTGTGTTTTTCTTCCTTATTCAACCTAATTTCTCTTATATACCTCCCGAATGCACCAGCAAGGGTTAAAAGTACTAATATCCATGCTGAAGACAAGGGGTTAACTAAAGGATTAATTAAAATATAGAAAAACCAGTGATACATGCCTAGGGAAAAACCCATTATAAGGTAAACATTTGGCCGAGAGAATTTCCACTTAAAAATTCTTATATATCCTCCTTTTTTTACTAGAGTCAAGATTCTTCAATTCCATGGATTTTGTTTTGAATTTCACGTTATAATAAGAAACCGCTGTTTTTAAATGATTGCCCTGAACTATCGATGCCCATTAACGGATATGTTATCGGTGTGACGATCTACATTAAAATTTTAAACTAATGCTCATTAATTGAATTATCCAATTTATATCATAAGATTAAAGAGGTGGGATGAGAAATTCAAAAAAAGAAAATGGGTTATCTTGCAATCTTTGTTATATTTAGCGTCATAATATCATTTTTTAGCTTCTCGAATATTTTTATATTAATTTGGGGTATTACTTATTGGATTCTTGTTTTATGTGTAGTTCTTCCTAGTTATATAGTCTGTACTTATGTGAAATCAGCAAAAAAAAAATTCATATTGCTTGATACTAAACCAAAACAAAGGTTATATGAAGAAGAAACGGGATATAAAGCCATTGAAAATGGTAGTTTTACCTACAAATATAAAATGTGGCTACTTCAACAGGAAGAGGAAAAAAATAACGCAAGAATGTATCAAAATCCCACCTCTGAAATCTTATCTCGAAACACGCAAGGTGAAATTGAAAAGCACAGATGTCCTTACTGTGGGGCTGAATTTTCCTAAACAAATGGGAAGAGTACTTATTGTGTAAAATTAAACCATATCTAACTCTATATTAGTGCTTTAATTGAAAATTCTTGTTTAAAGTGCTTTATGACAATTTTCAAAATTTGCTTCTCTGCTTTCAATTTCCCGTTGTAAAAGATTTTGAAAGTATTCGTTTGCGGATAATATTTAATTGGGTATTCAAGACATTCCTTATCGAGATAATACTCTGTTTCTTTGTATAATCGGTGGATCAAAAGTGTCAAATTTTCTGGGTGGATGGGGTTGGAAACTTCAAACGCTAATCCTTTATTTTTTAACAAATCCTTTAGTTTGTGTTTATCTTCTTTATTTAACCTAATTTCTAATATATATCCTACAAATGTCCAACCAAAGGTGTATAGTATCGCCAACCAAGAGTAAGATAAGGGATTCTCTAAAGGATGTCTCCAAATATGCGTAAGCCAGTGGAGCATGCCTAAAAAGAAGCCTATTAAAAAGTAAGTAGTTGTCCAAGAGAGTCTCCACTTAAATATTCGTGCCCATTCTCTTTTTTTTACTAAAGCCAAAATTCTTCAATTCCATGGATTTTATTTTAAATTTCATGCTAAGAGAAGCAATATTCATATTTAAAAAAAACGGTTAAATTGTCTGTGCCCATTACCAACGAATTTATCAGTTGAACGATTTGAGTTAAAATTTTAAATGGATGTGCATTAATATCCTCATCCAAATATCAAATTAATTTTAAAAAGAGGGGTATGCGATTCAACATAGGAAGAAGCTATATATATTTATAATTGGTTTAGTCGGTTTAATCGGTTTTTTGGTAACATTTTTTGGTTTCGCATCGGTCATTATGTTTACTTTGTTTATTATTTACTGGGTAATTATAAGTGTGATTATTACAAGTTATCTAGTTTATAAATACAGAAAATCGAAACTGAAATTTATTTTGCTCGACACTAAAGCAAAACAAAAAGCGTTTGAAGCGGAAACAGGGTATAAACCCACAAATGACGGTAAATTTACTTATAAATACAAAATGTGGCTACTTCAGATGGAAGAGGAAAATAGTGCGTTAGAGTCTAAAAGTTATCGTTCTATTAATTCACCTCAGGTAAATCCAGGAGAATCTAAGAAACACGTTTGTCCTTACTGTGGAGGGGAATTTGACTAATTTCCGTTTAAACCGTTAATTATTCGATGAATATAAGAAGTGAATTAATTAGAAAGTTATGCCTATTATAGAAACAACTTTTCTAACGGAATCTGATATAAAATCGTTATTTATCGAGATTCAATTTGAAGATATAGAACTAAACATCCACGAATTCTTCCAACAAATAGATTTCAAAAGTTTTAAGGAGCTTTCAAATGTACGGTTGGAAAATCAGGGTATCAACGATGAGGTAATTTCTTTTTCTGGCACTTACAGGACTTCTATCGCGGATTTCCCATTTAAACACCAAGAAATACATAGCCCTTCATTTATAATTCAGTTATCTAAGGATAAACTAGCATTTATTCCAATGCTAGGTAAAAATAATTATAAAGAAATTATTGAAGAAATGAGAGATCTTAGTGAAAATCTCGCAATAAATTTATCGAAATTCTTTCAAGACGAATTGACCTTGAATTATAAAACTCGATTGCTGTTTTATAACTCGAAAGAGGAACATATACAATCGATTGTGAAATTCTTTAAGACTATCAGCACAAAATTCCAAATTATTAACAATTTACATGGAAGAGTTGATGGAATTTCTTTAGAAATATCAAAAAACGATGCAGTATTTAAAATAAATCTAAATAAAAAAGAAGCAATTCCTTATCATTATAGACCGTTTCGAAGGGATAATAAGCAAAGACAAGAAAGTGGTATATCAGTAGGATTATCTCACGAGGAAAAAAGGAGAATTAAGTTTAGTGATCTAATCTTGACGAATAACGTATGCGACATTATTTTGGAACTTAACAGTATCCTCAACTCATTATTGAATTAACTATACTCAGCTAAATTTCAGATAAATTGACTTAAATTTGAAGATTTAGCCTTCAGTTTCTTTCTTTAAAAATACTCCTGGATGTTTTAGTTTGTAGCGTTCGTTTAACTTCTGGGACGCTTGCCCTTTCAAATCGGCTAACTCGTTTTCGAGTCGTTTAATCTCGTTTTCTTTCTCGGTTATGTCTTTCTTTTCCTTAATAACTCTCTGCTCTTGTTTGGTGTACTTTTCCTTTTTTTGAGTAAGTTGTTCTTCCTCTAACTTCGCTTCAAGCGCTTTAACGTAATTTCTGATATATTTCACGAGTTTCTTTCGTTGGGATATCACATCCTTTAATTCTCTAGCCCGTTTTTTCTTTTTGTTTGCGATCCTAACTTCGATCTCGACTTCCTTTTTCCGAATCTCTGCTATTTCTTTCTCGATCGCTGCTGCTTTTTGGTAAAATTGCGCGTAATCCCGTTCTACCTTTATTTCGTCATCCCGAATTTTTAAAACGCCTTGCTCCTTAATCTTTACTTTTGAGTCTATCAATTCTAAGTTTTGAGTGGCCCAATCCTTTTTTAAAGAGACAATCTTCAATTCTTTTAGAGCGAGCGACTGTTTCGCTTTTGCTTTTTGTAGCTCGTTTTTAGCTAAATTCTTCCACTTTTTTGCGAGCTCTTTCTCAAAATTTAGTAATTTTTCTATTTCTGACGCTTTTTTCTCTAGCTTTCCAATATCCATTTTAAATCACGCCTATTAAAAACAGTTTTTATGTTTATTCATAATTATGATTCTGTTTTTTTAAAGTATTTTCACATATTTTAGAAATCTGTGTATATTTCTTCACGGACAATCACAATGTAAACTATGTATTGTACCAAAGCATTTAATAAGAGAAGTATCGTTACTTAAGATACTATGAGCGAATTTGTAAATAAAGTCGTCGAACTTGAGGAAGCTGCAGTTGAAGAGCTACTAAACAAGAAGTTGGAAAGCAATGAAGATCCTTTGAAGATTATGGGAGAAGTAAGAGAGGCGATGAAAATAATTGGAGACCGATTCCAAAACAAGGAGTACTTTCTTCCTGATTTAATAATGTCGGGAGAAATTTTGCGATCTGTGTTTGATAAACTCTCTCCCTTACTTAAAGAATCGCAAGCTACTGAAGAGAAAAAAGGCAAAGTGCTATTAGGAACCGTTGCGGGAGACATTCACGATATAGGAAAAAACGTAGTAAAATTCATGCTGGAATCGAGCGGGTTTGATGTAATGGATTTAGGGGTTGATGTACCAAGCGATAAGTTTGTAGAAAAAATAAAGGAATATAGCCCGCAAGTATTAGCGCTAAGCGGCTTTCTTACGCTTGCTTTTGATTCAATGAAAGAGATCATTCAAAAATTAGTCAACTCAGGACTAAGAGATTCGCTGAAGATAATGATTGGTGGGGGTACGGTGGATCAAAACATAATAGATTATGTTAAAGCGGACGCTTATGGAGAAAGTGCGGTAGACGCCGTAAATTTAGCCAAAAAGTGGATGGAGGAGAATTAAATGGGCGAACATCACGAAGCACCTCCAGCTCCCCCTCCAGCGTTTATGGAGCGGCTTAATCGAGTGTTAACAGCGGTGAGTCTAAAAGAACCTGATCGCGTGCCAATTACTCTAATGTGCATGTATTATCCTGCAATTCAAGCTGGTTTGACGAAAAAGGAAGCGATGTACGAACCGATGAAACTTGCCAATGCGTTCAAGGATGTGTTAGCCCCGTTAAATTTAGATATGGTCCCTCCTTTACTAGGCATTTTTCCTAGTGGTGTGTGGGATGCATTTGGTACTCAAACATTTAAATGGCCAGGCGCAGCCGAGGAATCGCAGAGGTTAGGCGACAATATTCATTTTCAATGGGTTGAAGGCGAATATATGAAAGCAGATGAATACGACGAGTTTTTGGCAGATCCTTCTGGGTTTTCAATAAGGAAAATGATTCCCAGGCATCATAAAAACCTACAAGGTTTTGGAATGTTTCCTTCAGTGATTAACCTCGTTCATTCCTACGGTTCATTCATGTCGATACCACCGTTTTTTGCCGCCCCTCCCAACCAAGCCATGTTTGAAAGCATTAAGCAGGGAGCTATGAAGCTGATGGAATATTTGGGAGCCAACGGATATTACATACAAGAAATGATGAAGTTAGGGTTCCCTACAGCGTTCGATTTATTTGTACAAGCCCCTTACGATGTATGGTCTGAAAGCGTTCGTGGCATGACTGGAATTATGACAGACATGTATCGAAAACCAGAAGAGTTGAAAGAAGCATTGTGGAGGTTAGTTCCTTCCAGTATTGAATCCACTGTAGCTATGAAACAAATGTTCCCCTCTCCAAATCCCATAGTGTTCATACCACTTCATAGAGGAGCAGACGGATTCATGAGCAGGGAACAATTCGCGGAGTTCTATTGGCCAATGTTAACTACTATAATGGAAGGACTAATTAAAGCTGATTTGATTCCATGTCCGTTCTACGAGGGTGGTTATAACGAGCGTTTAGATTATCTTACCGAGTTCGCAAAAAAACACAAAGCAAAGTTGATCTATTGGTTTGACCGCACAGACTTAATAAAAGCCAAGGAGATGTTTGGAGAATATGCCACTATAAGGGGCAACATTCCTGGTTCAATAATGGCTACAGGAACACCGCAGCAAATGGACGAGTTTGTAAAGAATTTAATAGAAGGATGCAAAGAAGGCGGTGGTCTACTTATTGATGGGGGCGTTTCTGGCATAGTAGACGAAGCTAAACCGGAAAATGTTAAAGCTATGGTCGACGCAGTTTTTAAGTACGGTAAGTATTAACTTTATAGTCTTTCTCGCTTAATTAGTGAGAAGAATTAAAACTTCTCAACTTTTTTTTATTTCTTTTTCTCTGAGGATTTTACTTTTCGAGGACCTTTTCTTATCGTCGTGGCTTTGCACACGCTAAATTTTCAAAAAATCGTATAAAATCTTTTAAAAAAATTCTTACTTAAAATTTTAAACGAGAGTTTGTATTAATATTCTTAGGTTGGGAAGGATCGAATTTCTAGGCATTATTCATGCTTATGTTGTAGTAGGTTTTTATCGTGAAAAATATAAAAGACCCGAAACTAGTAGCACTGCAATTTAACGAGTATATTAATAATCAGGATATTGAAGGTCTTACCTCCCTTATGACAGAAGATCACATTTTTATCGATCGCGCTGGAGATAAATTTGGAGACATGGTAAATGGATGGAAAGAAATCTTTGCGAACTATCCCACTTACAAGAACTATTTCACTAGAGTAGAGTCACAAGGCAATTTAGTTATTATTCTTGGATACGCAGTTTGGTCTAAAAATTCGCTAAAACAAGATCACGCCATATGGACAGTAAGGGTTGAAAACGATCGAGTGGCGCTATGACAAATTTTTGAAGATACCGAAGAGAATAGAAAGAAACTCAACTTAACCTGAAAGGATAACAATTCTTATTATTTAACCGTGATAAAATAACAAATCCCTTTTCTTTTTAAACATGTTAGTCGTTTCGTCTTTATTTTATTATTATAAGGTTTAAATAAGATATCGACGAGATTCTTCTTTATGAACTTTGCAAAAAATAAAAGCGCATATATAGCAGTTATTTTACTAGTTTTGGGAATAATGTTCCCAAGCGTAAGCGTCACGGCACATAGTCCAGCAAATATGATTTTAGAATACGATTCCGACGAACTTAAGCTTAGCGTGACGATCACTCACACAGTTACCGATCCTACTACGCATTATATAGAATCCGTTGAAATTAAGGTCGATGGAACGGTTGTAGAAACAAAAACATACGCAAACCAGCCAAGCACCAGCTCGTTTACTTACGAGTATGACCTTAGTATTAACGACGGATCTACGGTCGAAGTAACTGCTATTTGTAACATTGCCGGTAGTATAAAAAGAATGATAACAGTTGGAGATTCATCCGATGATAGTCTGAATGGAGAAACAACGATTCCTGGTTATCCAATTATAGGTATAATTATATGTATCTCGGGTATTATGCTAATTTCGCTAACTAAACTTAAGATGAGAAAGGGAATTAAATAAAGCCTTACTAGTGCTTCAGTTTAAGGCATTCTAATCTTCTTATTTTTATTCTTAATATTTAGGCAACAACCTAATCTCGATTTGTAATTATTTTTTGCACATTATTTTGTAAAAGAGATTCTATTAGCTATTCCGTGATATAAAATCTTTAAAAACAATGACATCGAAGTGACATTAATATACTCAATTACACATATGGAAAATAATTTCGGGTAAAATCAAATGAACGAAAAGGCTGATGATAGCATGGATGAAGTTTTCGAAAATTCGAAACCAATTATGGCAAGCTATCAGTTTAATCAATTCTTTTCTCAGTGGATAACGGGACCGTTTGGATTTTTCGTGTTTTTCTTTTACGAGGCAGAAATTGGATTGCCTGTAATTTTAGCAGGCACAGCGTTCATAATCTACTCTATATGGAACGCGATTAACGATCCGTTAGTAGGATACATGGTAGAGAACATCAAAATGCCTTGGAGCAAAAAAGGCTATAAAAGGTTCCCGTGGATAGTTATTGGAGCAATTCCGTGGCTGTTTTCTTTCTTGATGATCTTCTTAGTACCCGAAGAGTGGTACGTAACGCCTTCAGCGGTAGCTCAAAATCAAATCGCGATTTTCATCTGGTATGTAATAACCCTTTGCTTGTACGACACGCTATTTACGCTATGGAATGTGAATGCCACAGCGTTGTATCCCGATAAGTTTGTAGGTCTTCGTGAAAGACGTGTATGTACAACAATAGGTACATTGATAGGGATGGCAGGAATTGTAGTAGGATCGGTTGTCCCTCCATTATTTATTACTACTGGTGTTTCTTCTACTTACAGAACAGCGATGTGGATTAGCGTGGGCATAGGAATGATTCTTTTCTTTATCATGCTTCCTGGAAATTACGAGGGGAAAAAATTGCGGGAGAGGTATATACAATTTGGAGAGAAAAAAGAGCTTGTTGAGAAAGAACCGTTTTTTAAAGGAGTTAAGCGAGCTGTTACAGATAAAAGGTTAATGTTAAAGGTGCTCTTTTTCTTCGGATATCAAGCTGCAGTTGCGCTTCTTTCTGCTTCAGCGCAATACATGATAACTTACGTATTACAAGGTGAAACCTTCTGGTTATCCATATTAATGGGAGCTATGTTGATAGGAGCGATTATATCCGTGCCCTTATGGGGCTATTTCTCGCAAAAACTGAATAACAACAAGAAATTAAGCCTCTATGCGGGAGTTGCGATGTTCGTAACTTTTATTCCAATATTCCTTACGCCCGGAAATATATATTTCTACTTGGTAGCGTTGATTTTGTTTGGCGTTGGGTTAGGAGGTCAATGGTTTGCAGATCCCCCAACGATGGGAGATGTACAAGACGACTTAGCCGTTAGGACGGGAAAGCGAGAAGCTGCGTTTTATTACGGTATCAATGCGTTTTTCATAAGACTCTCTGGAACATTCCAAGCGTTAATATTCGTTATCGTTCATCTTCTAACAGGATTTCCCGCAGGAGTTACCAGTTACGAGGATCTACTCGAAACCAGCCCTACTCCTGAGTTAGCGCTCTGGGGGATAAGAGTTCACGCTGCGTTAATCCCTGCAATTTTAGTTCTGATTACTATTTTTATTTTCTGGAAATATTATGATATAACTCCAGAGCTCCTTGCGGAAAACAAGAAAAAGCTAAAAGAAATGGGTCTCTAATACTGCTAAATTCTTTTTTTTTAATTACTTGATTTAGAAAGAGAGAAGGTTTATTTGGTCAGTTCTCTCTTCTTTGGTCTTATGTCTTTGCCGTGACACCTTCTACATTTTTTGGCTTTGATTGGATTTAACGCTCCACATCGACGGCAAACAGATTTCTCAAGAAGGTGGTACCGTGCAATTTTTCGTTTAAAAGGCTCATCGATAGGCATTTAAGGAACACCAAGAATTATTCGATATTATTTGTTAAACCTAACAATAGTTTTAGAATATTTTTGCAAATTTCCCATTTAAATTAAATTTTTGGATATCAATTTGTTAAGGTGCTTTAGTAAAGTTCAAATTTAATAATTAATAGAATAAATCAATACTACTAGAAGAAAGCTTAAATTAATAGGTTTTTAAAAATGCCACGAGAAATTTTTGATGAAGCCAAGTTTATCGAATTATCTGAGCGATCCATTCATTGCAGGGTTAAACGATTAAAGAACGAAGTTAAACTAAAGCTTAGAACGAAAAAAATCCTGTATACGTTAAAAGCAACTCCTCAAGATGCCGAGCGAATATTGAGGAGCATAGCCTGCGATATAATTGAATTGTAAGCGCGCTATATAATTTCACATTATTGGTTTAAAAGATAATGAAAGATCTTCCAGCTTGCGTAACGTGTGTTAATTCCGGTTTATTGTGTACTAGTTGCCAAGAAAAGTTAGACAATGGTGAAATCACAGATTTTGAACTGGATTTAGCAAGAGATTTCATCGAGTTGGAAGAACAGGAAGAGAAATTCGGCTACTTAAAGGATGTATCCTTTTTCAAAGCCATAGATTTTGAAGATGTAGTGATCATTGTCGTAGGAAGGGGCGATAAAATAAGGATTACTCCTGAACTAATTAACTGGATTAAAGAAACGTACGAAATAGAAAAAATAATTCTCGTGGAGAAAACCAAAAAACCAAGGCCCGTGGTGGAGGCTTTAATTACGCCTGTTAAAGTGATCTCAATTAACGAAATCTTTCTCGCAACGGGAGATATCCAATTCAAAGCCGTAATCCGCAAATCTGAAAAGGACAAAATCTTATTTACTAAGGAAGAATTAGAGGATTTAATAGTTGAATTAACGGGGAACATAACGAGAGTAGAATTTCAATAGAAATTATAACTCAGAAATAAGTAGTATATCTACTTATTTTTAACGGGAAATCCAAATGGAAGAATATAAACAGGTTATCTTAATTCGAACCGATTTAAAAATGGGAACTGGGAAGAAGTGTGCTCAAGCGTGTCACGCATCAGTATCTTCAGCTGACCTAGTACGTGTGAAGAACAAGGCAATTTGGAAATTATGGAAGAACTTAGGTCAAAAAAAGGTGGTAGTAAAGATCACAAATCTTGATGAGTTAAGAACTATTGCAAAACTTCTGGAAAAAGCTAAATTGATTCATTTTGTTGTCAAAGATGCGGGATTGACTCAATTAGAACCTGGAACTATTACTGCGGTTGGTGTCGGCCCAGACAAATCTTCTCTTATTGATGAGGTTACGGGCAATTTGAAACTACTATAGGTTAAGTAAGATTGAACGATGATGATTTTTCTTTGGAAAGTTTAGAAGAGAAATGCGAAAGAGATATAGAAAACCAGGTCGGAATAAGCGCGTATTGCACAGACAACGAAATTAAAATAGGTGGTATATATAAATACACCTATCGAGACTTTATTGTTCGAGAAATCCAAAAAGATGGAAAAATTCTGAATATAAAAGAAGACCATCCAAGTGTATCCTTTTCTAGAGAAAGTAGAGACGAATTTACTTCGTTTAATTTGATAAAAATCAATATGGATACGTTCGAAGCCTTAAGGAAGATAGCTAAAAAGCTAAATATTCACTCCTCTCAAATTCAATACTCTGGCTTAAAGGATAAGTGTGCGATAAGCGTACAAAAAGTTTCCATTCATGGGAATTATGTAGATCAACTTAATTCTTTAGAAATAAGGGATCTTTATTTTAGGAACATTCAGCCAATCTCGCGACCCGTAAAGTTAGGGAGGCATTGGGGGAATAGTTTTGCCATTGTCATCAGAAGCATAAAAGATGCTCCTTCTCTTGATGAAATCATCGATGAAATTATCCATAAAATCCACAAGTATGGGTTTCCTAACTATTATGGTCTTCAGCGGTTCGGAAGTTTTAGACCAAATTCTCACTTGATTGGAAAGTACATACTAGAAGAAAATTACGAGCGAGCTTTTGAAGAATTCGTGTTAAAACTTTATCCAACTGAATCTATGGTTTCTCAAAAAGCCCGTAAGCGGTTAGCTGAAACAGGTGACTATGTTAAAGCTTACAATGACTTTCCTACGCCCTTATATTATGAGAGAAAGCTAATTCATCATCTTATTCAAAATAAAGGCGATTTTGAAGGTGCGTTTAAAATATTATCTCCCGATCTTAAAACACTTTTAATTAGTGCTTTCCAATCCTATGTTTTTAACAAAATCCTCTCTCTTAGAGCAACTCAAGGCTATTCTTTATTCAAACCTTATCGAGGCGATGTAATCGGGATCTTAGACGACAAACGTGGAAGTTTAACCCAAATAAAGTACAAATATGGTTCAATTTACAACAAAAAACTAGTAGAAGCCATAGAATTTGATCGCGCTTCAATTTTAGCTCCTATTGTAGGATATGAAACAGATCTAAAAGAATATCCCTTTATGCATCGGTTTCTTAAAATTTTATTTGATATAGAAGGTTTAAACTTTTCTCTATTTGAGAGTAAAATGTTGAGAAAATTTAATTTTGTTGGTTCAATTCGCCCAATCTATGTTAAACCAACCGGGTTGAGCCTAATCTGGATAAAGGACGATGAAATTTTTGAAGGGAGGAAGAAAATTAAGCTTGAATTCTCACTTCCCAAAGGTTCGTATGCAACGATGCTAATTAGAGAATTCATTAAGTAGAGGGTTAAATTTCTATTCCCTCTGTATGCAGAGTCTCTAATCCTAAGATATCCACAACTTTTACTCCAATAGTATATTTTCCTTCTTGTTGATATCTATATGGCTTCGAAATTAAACTAATCGTTCTTTTTTGAGGACTCTTAAATGAAGACCACATATTTTTGAAGCTAGTGTTGTCGTATTGAAAATCTACGCTCCAAAAATCGATCCAATCATTTAGCTTGATCAGATAATTTTTTAGTTTTTCTACTAAAAACTGCTTGTAAGGATAATTGTATGATTCTAATTTAACTGAAACTGAATCTTCTTGCTGTGTAACTTTTATTTGAGTGGTAGGCTTTAATTCTGAATATGTTGAACTGAAATTGGTTAATAATTCTGGTTTAATAAACGATTTCTTAAGATTTTGAGAGGGGTCAAACGCGATGTCAATGAAAATTTTAAAGGGTTTTGTAGCAAGGGCATAATTCTTTTTCCAATTATGTAAATCTCGAGAATTTTGGAGATTTAATAATCTTTTTCGCGAAAGATGTATTGATTGGAATGAAATGTCGCATCCAATCCACCTCCTACCCAATTTCTCAGCTGCAGCAACAGTGGTGCCAGATCCACAGAAGAAATCCGCTACAATATCATTTTTATTTGTAGAGGCTAATAATATCCGCTTAAATAAACGTTCTGGTTTTTGGGTTGAGAACCCTTGATATTCGAGAGTGTTTGCTCTAATGTAGGGAATGTCGTTCCAGACATCTCTTGGAAAAGTTCCCGATGGATTTTTTATGTAAACTTTCCGCGATAATTTTTTCCGATCGTGACTTCCACCTCTATAGTAAAAAAGCCCCTTTTCGTCGCGCTTAAGCGCGTCTTTAACCCGGTCTGAATATTCCATGTATATTGCAGGATCGTCGTTAAATATATAATCATCAGATTTTGTGTAGAACAAAATTGAATCGTAGGAGCGAATAAAGAATTTTCGGGTTTTTGCAGAAGCAGCAGGATAAGCCCAAATAATCTCGTTTCTAAAGTTATTTTCTCCGAATATTTCGTCCATTACCAGTTTGATGTAATGCGAAACGTGCCAATCAATGTGTAAGTAAATGGATCCATCTTTAGCTAGGAGCTTTTCCATTAGGCTTAATCGGTTGTGCATATAATCAATGTATGAATCTAAGCCTCCGTGCCATCTATCGTCATATGCTAGTTTGTCAATAGTCTGATTGCGTGACCCTAATTGTACCTTTAAGTTATAATTGCTTTTACTGAAGAATGGAGGATCGATATAGATAAGGTTGATTTTATTACTGAATCGTTTTGACAAAAAGTGCATTACTCTTAGGTTATCGCCACAAAATAAAGCGTTAAACCAATTGTCGTCCTTACTGGAAAAGTTTGATTTTAATGAGGACTCATCGTAAATCTCAGTTTCTTTTATAAAGATGTCTAGAAAATTATCATATTCAATTGATTCCGTATCATCATGTCTTTTCCAGTTCAGTTTTGCCATTATTAGTTAATAGTAAGCCAAAAGATTTTATTCTTTTCAATCTTTTACACTTTAAATACTAAATTTTAATTTAGATAAATTAGAACGCGATTATGCTGGATGAATTAGGAGATATAAGAAAAACTCATTATACTAAAGATATTAATCAGGATCTTGCAGATAACAAAGAAGAAGTCATTTTAGGAGGATGGGTTCGAAATATTAGAGATCTTGGCGGGGTAAAATTTATCATCCTTCAAGACAAATATGGCGAAAGACAAATTACGTTCAAAAAAGGAGTTGTTGACGATCAAATCTTCGAAAACACGAAGTTAGGATACCAATATTGCATTATGATTCGGGGAAAAGTTAAGAAGTTCAATAAAGCCCCCGGTGGGGTAGAAATTATACCCAGCAGGATCTATGTGTTAAATAAAACCCCTGATAAATTGCCAATAGACATGACGGGGGAAACAATCTCTGAATTAGATCTTCGACTGAATAATAGGGCGCTAGATTTAAGATCAGTAAGAAACCAAGCCATCTTTGCCATAAGGGGAGAATTATTAAAATCGAGTAGAGAATTCCTCTTAGAAGAGGACTTTACCGAAGTTACTACTCCAAAAATAATAGGTACGGCAACTGAAGGAGGAACAGAATTATTTCCAATAATGTACTTCGATAGAGAAGCGTTTCTCACTCAATCAGCTCAATTGTACAAAGAACAACTAAGTGGAGTTTACGAAAGGGTCTTCGAAATAAGTCCATGTTTTAGAGCAGAGAAAAGCCACACAAAAAGACATTTATGCGAAATATTCACACTTGATATCGAAATGGCTTTTGCTAACATGTACGACATTTTAGATGTACTCGAAAGGCTCGTTCATAGAGTTATAAGTAATATTCGGAAAAACAAAATGAGCGCTCTAAAGTTGTTAAATGTCGAAGACACTACTCAAATCCCTTCTTTACCCTTTCCTCGATATAGGTATGAGGAGATTTTAGATCTTGTTCGCGCTAAATTCAATATTGACATCGAATTTGGGGAGGATATAAGCACAGAAGCGTATAGAAAATTAGGAAAGGAGCTTACTGGCTATTACTACATCACACATTGGCCAATGGATATTAAACCTTTCTATATTATGCCCTCAAAAGATTCTAAATATAGTGAGTCTTTTGATCTTCAAATGGGCTGGTTAGAATTAACCTCTGGGGGAACCAGGGTTCATAACAAACAGATGTTAGTACAAGCTTTAGAAGATAAAGGTTTAAATCCAAAAGCGTTCGAATCTCATCTAAATGTTTTTGATTACGGTATGCCTCCACATGCAGGTTTTGGGTTAGGAATAGACCGCTGGTTAACATACATCTGTGGTCTAAGTGATATTAGGGAAGCTGTGATGTATCCTCGTACTCCCGAACGATTAACTCCTTAGTTTTATTTATTATTTAATAATTATTATAATAATTAGCATGTCTGAGAATTGGTTAGAATCCTACATTAAGGCAGGAAAAGCGGTAATTGAAGCAAAAAAGCTTGCAAGAAAGTTGATTCAGCCAGGTACAACTCTCCTTTCTATAGGAGAAGCGTGTGAGGATGCGGTGTATCAAAATGGGTGTAAACTTGCTTTTCCAATAAACATGTCTCTTAACGAAATCGCCGCCCATTACAGTCCAATAATAGACGATACAACCGTTGTACCGAATAAAGGATTGCTAAAGATAGATGTTGGTGCTCATTTCAATGGGTATATCGCCGATTCTGCATTTACAGTCAACATCGATGGAGACTCTGTACTACAGAAATATGTTGACGCCGCTGAACAGGGATTAAAGGCTGCAATTGAAATATTTACACCAGGCACTCGGTTATACGAGTTAGGTGAAGTTATTGCAGAGCAAATCCTTTCTTATGGTTTAAAACCGGTAATAAATCTTGGTGGGCACGAATTAAAGCAATATAACTTGCACGCGGGTCCTTTTATACCAAATTTTAAAGACAAATCGCATAGCGAATTTATTAAGGAAGGAGACGCCTATGCATGTGAACCATTTAGTACATCAGGGATAGGAAGAGTAGAAAACGGAAATCACTCCTACATTTATAGGTTTGCGAAAAAAAATACGAAAAATGTTCCTTACGAATTGATTGGTTATATGAGTAAAATTGAACAAGAAACTGCAAGGTTACCATTTTCACCAAGAATTTTATTAAAAAATAAAATTGTACCAAAACTTAAAATAAAAAGTACCATAGATTTTTTCTTAAGAAAAAAAATCCTACATAATTATCCCGTTCTAGTTGAAAGAACAAAAGCTCCCGTCGCTCAACATGAACATACTTTAGTAATTGATCAAAAAGGTAACACGATTGTCACTACACAAGAATGAAATATTAAAACAAATCTTAATCGTTATTCTTTGCGCTGGTCGAGGACAGCGGTATAATCGGCTCACGCAACGCGTACCTAAACCTTTAATTCGTGTGAAATCCTTGGATAACAAGCCAATTATTTATAACACGATTTCTAACCTTATTAATTTAAATTTTACAAATATCCGCCTTGTAACGGGTTATTTAGGACATCAAATACGCGATTACATCGCGAATTTAAAAACCGAGTTTGAGACTGAACAGAGCGCGTTGAAAACTGTTGATTCAAACAATCAATACATTAAAGGACCATTATATTCTTTTTTAAGCGTTTATAGGGAAGTAAATCTCGATAGTTACTCTCTTATATTAGCACTTCCTGGCGACACAGTATTCGATTTTCAGTTGCTCGAAAGTGTGAAGCAAATTGTTGTCAATAATTTTAGAGAGCTTAAAAAAACCGCCTGCGTGTTTTACCGTGAAATTGAAGGTGAAGTATTCCCGTTGGAATGGACTGTAGTTGAAGTGGAGCAAACCGAAAAAGGCAATCTTTTAAAACAAATAAACAAAATTTCCATAAAAAGCCACAAAGGTCAAAAAGTAAACCAGATGATTCCAGCAAGCGCTTTTTCTTCTAGGTATATTGACTATATAACTAAAAACCGCGATAAATTTAATGCTACATCGATATGGGAGGTTGTGAATAAAATGGTCAAAAGTGGATTACTATTTTTCTCATTTGCGATTAGTGCCGAATACCAGTTCTACGATATCGACTCGGAACTCGATTTATTCAATGTAGAATCAAAAAAAAAAGAGGGACAATAGTACCTCCGAGAATCGAAGAACATTTATTTCATAGTTTTTCCATGGGAAGTAATCTCGGATTCAAAGTCCCTTATAGTTGTAGGAATCCTTGTACTACATGTGGTGATATACTTCGCAGAAACAAAGTCTTTTTAAGGTAGAACTTAAAGGCTTATATTTTCTTTGAAAATTGGTCCTACTTTTTAATGCGTATTATTGTAATAATCTCAACGATAATTGTTGAATATATTGGTAAAACACTCCAAGTTCATATTATTACCGTTATTTAAGATGTGTTTCGAATATTAATTGAAACGATTTTTATGTGCTTAAAACTCTATAGTATAAAAAATTCCAGTGAATATCGTTGTAAAAAAAACACAATGATTATTCGTTATGGTGTGTAATACTATATTTGCGCTAGGTTATTGATGTATAACCGATGCTTTTGCATTATTTTACTATATGTCCCTAGAAAACAATATATTAGTTTACCTATTTAAATGTTAGTCAATTAAACTATCAATCCTTACCTGTTTTTTATTTAGGGCTTAGTATCTCGTGAATGAGATATTTTGGAGTTGAAAATAACATATTTAAGTTCTAATTTATTCTACCTATTTGAAATGTCATCCGCCGAAGTAGAGATTAAAATCGAAATATCAGGCGTTGGAACTATACATGGAAAATTTATACGCCATATTTGCCCAATTAGCGCAGATGCTGTGATAGAGAAACTCCCTATCAATTTACGAGGTAGATTTAGTTTTGGCTCCAAGAAGTATTGGACTCTCCCTGGGTTAAACCTATATAAAGGAGTTAATCAAGCTAAAGCTACAAAGGAAGTGAAGAAAGGTGACATAGTATACAACCCTAAAACTGACGAGTTGTACTTCATTTTAGAAGATCTCGGACTCCAAAACAGAGTCAATAAAATTGGCCTAATAGAAAGCGGTTTTGAGACCTTTTTGAAAGCGAGAAATGGATTAAATACTAAAATATCAAAATGAATACATAACAAGAACGAACTAAAAAATCATGGCCATTTCAGCAAAACTAATTTATGTATTTTTAATATTTTACGCACTGGTCATTTTATACATTTTATTGTACTTCTTTGTGCCATTTTTTCAAGAGCTAGTAATCACTATAAGACACAACCTTGCGTTCCTTACTACGGGTCCCAATTACTATTGGGTACTATTAATTTCCTTTGGGATCTGTTTTATCGGCTCCGCGTCAATTGGATATCCTATACCGTTTCCTTTCGTCCTTTTTTCGTTTTCTAATTCGGTGTATCTTAAATATTTGAATAATGGGTTTTCTCTCACGCAAATCGTAGGATCTTTCCCATTTTGGCTAGAGATTTTAGGTATTGCGGTTGTAGGAGGTTTAGGTAACGCTTTAGGTGAGTTTACGGGTTACCTGGTTGGATTTGGGGCAAAAAAAGTTGCGGAAGGCAAAAGTCACGCGATTACCACTAATATTCAGGGATTTGGCAGATTAGTGCTGGAAAATCGAAGATTAACCCCGCTTTATGTTTTCCTTTTTGCGTTGACGCCTTTGCCAGATGATATTTTGTTTTTATCTTTAGGGATGATTCGCTATCCGTTTTGGAAGAGCATCATTCCTGGTTGGTTGGGAAAAACAATTACTGTTATCTTTTACTGCGCCTGGCCTATATTTATAGCGTTAGGACTTGCTGCTAGTGGAATCGTTATTGACGACACATCCAGCGTCATAACCGAAGCGGTATTACTGCTTGTAACGATTTCTATCATGTTTTTCATCATGGGATTTAACTGGAATAAATTCTTAGAGAATCGAAGAAACTCAATTAAATACAGAAAGGAAAAACCATCTGATTAATTGAAGTTTAAGATATATTGATTTGGTTCTTTTCAGCTAAAATCAATAGAACTACCTAATCATATTTCAGAACATCGCTGAATACCAATTAATATAGAAAGACAAGGATTGAATTAATGTGATTTCTTATTGTTCCCGTTTTTGATACAATTCTTGCACACGAATAAGGTCTTTTTTTTGTCCTTTGAATGCTCGTCGTAATAAGTCATCTTGTAGATGTAATCGTTACAAATGTGGCAAACCGCAGGAGTCCTTGTTTCCTGAAGTAATGGTCCTAAATGTTCAAATTTCATACTTAACTTTTTCTTGGCTATATTTTCGATTTTAACAATATTTCAATTTTAGATATAAGCTCTTTTTTATAGCGCGTTCGCTTGTTTTTATTACTTGAGTAATACGTTTTCCGGATAAAGGGTCTACTACCAAGGGTGATATCAGCAACCCGGATGCCCGGAAAAAGCTTCCTCTTCAATATTTCTGCTACTTCTACGGCAGTCGAAATTTCTTGTCCTTCCCCCTTTATGAGAAGCTCTTTCTTGCCGCCAGAAAATGCAAATATACCTTCTTTGATCGCTCCGTTTTTATCGTTGCGATTTTTAATATAGATAGTAAGAGATTGCATGCTTTTCATCTATTTATTCTTGACTTAAATAACAGCAAATATTAAAAAGAAACAAATTAAGTTAAAAACTTTCTTATTCAATAAAAAGAAGTTTAATATTTATACTAAATACCCCAAATAATATAAATGTACCCTTATATTTCATGTTTCGATTTTATTTAAATTTAAGACACTCTTCTTAAATTTCATCTAAAGATAAACTATAGTCTAATATGAATGTAATTGGTTTTGCCGGTTTGCCGGGATCAGGGAAATCTACAGCCATTGACGCCGTAAGAGATTTAGGTACAGTGGTAACCATGGGAGATGTAGTTCGCTTAGAAGCCATAAAACGAAAAATTGACCCAACCAGTCAAAATCTTGGTAAAATTGCGCGTGAAATAAGAAAAAAAGAAGGTGAAGCCGTAATTGCTTTAAAATGTGTAGAATTGATATTAGAGAAACCCCAGGAGTTTGTATTTATCGATGGACTCCGGTCTTTAGAAGAAGTAAAGGTTTTTCGCTCGTATTGGGAATTTCCCATTATTGCTATAGTATTGGATTCGAAAATTAGGTTTAAAAGGTTAAAAGAAAGGAGGAGAAGCGACGACCCCCTCACTTATTCCCAATTTTTGGAGCGAGAACGACGGGAAACAAAATTTGGAATTGAAAATGTGATTAATCATTCTGACTATATTGTAGAGAATGATTCGGATGCCGAATCGCTTGAAAAAGAAGTAAGAAGAATAGTACTAGAAATAATTGGAAAAGCCTAACTTACATTATTCACCAAATTTTAAATAATCGGCAATAGCGTTTGCTAAGCTGACCTTACTAACTTCATTGTCAATTGAGTCGGTTCCAATGATATCATCCGCTCCTGCGGACAAAATTCTATATCTGGCTTGTTGTAAAAGCAATGCGTGAGTCGCCACAGCGTAAATTTTTCTGGCTCCACCTTCTTTTGCTATTTTTATGGCTTGAGCCATAGTTCCTCCAGTTGCAATAATATCATCGGAGATAATGACATCTTTGTTGTTTAAGGTTAAAGAACCTTGCATGGTAATTTCTCCCGTTTCTACGTTACGCTTCTTTTCAAAAAATTCAACTGGGGTATTTTCTCCAAAATGCTTTGCAAACGCTTTTGAACGCTCTACCGCTCCTTTATCAGGAGAAACAATAACCACATCTTCAACGCCTAAAGATTTAACGTATTCTGCTAAAATAGGCATGGAATCAATGTTTACCACTTTGTGACAAATGCATTCCTCTAAAATATTGGGCGCGTGAATGTCGACCACATACAATTCATCAATGTCGAGAGATTCTAAAATTTGAAGAATTACGCGAGCAAATTGACTTTCCCCAGGCCTAAATATTTTATCTTGTCGTGCATATGCTAAATATGGAATAACTACATCGATTTTTTGAGCGCCCATTCGTTTTAAAGCGTCAATAATCATGAATAATTGAAATAGACTAGAATTTTGACTAGAAAAAGAGCTTGGACCTGTTGATTGTACAACTATCACCTCTTTTCCCTCAATTAGCGTTTCGTCTTCGAGGTTAATTCGAGCGTAATTCTCACCGTCTGGAAAGGTCTTAAATTCAGTGTTATAATATTTAATATCAAGTTCTTGCGCGATTCTTATTCCGAGGGATTGAGAGCTTGGTCCAATTACTAATATTTTTTCCATAATTTTAACTCCCAATTCAATTTTTAATGATATACTATATTTTAGATATTTTTTTCTATAAATTTAATTGATTCTAAAAAAATATCATCTCGATGCCCTTTAAACGAGTGTCCACCTGACTCGTATTCAAGCACATTTTCTGCTGGTAATCCAAGAGCGTCTTCAATTTGAATCAAATTTTTAAACGGAATTCTCTTATCGTCCCTACAATGCGCTATTAGTACACGCTTTTGATTTGATGGATCCACCTTTAAATAATGCATGGGGCTAATGAATTTGACAATCTCCTCAGGAAACTTTACGTGAGTAGTGTGGTAATCGAACCTAGTACATAAAGCAATTATTGCTTTCACATTCTTATTGATATACCCCTGAGACAGATTTATTGCTCCTCCTAAACTCCTCCCAAATAGTAGTAATTTACTATTATCTAAACGCTTAGTTTGATTGTTCTTTATCCAGTTTATAACCAAATTGAGGTCCTTAAAAATATCAATGATCATCTTGTCCCACCTTCTCCCAGTTTGTTTAGCTGTCGTTCCATGAGCTCGATAGTCGTAACTCAACACGTAATACCCACGATTCGCAAATTTTTCTGTATACAATTTCACAAAATAACTTTCTCTATGATCTAATAGTCCCGCCATGTTTACAACAAAAGAAGCTTTTTCTGGCGTTTTTTCGCTATAATAAATAGAACCTTGAAGGTTTATGTCTTTGGAGTCTTTTTTTGCAGGTATTTCAATATTCTCGGTGATTACCATTATCTTCGTTATGTCTCCTTATAATTTCGATTGTATTTCTCTATAGCTTTTCTTAGAGTTCTGATACTCAACTCCGCGCAATGCTTATGTTCCCTTGATAGGCCATCTAATGCTATATCTATATGTTCAGGAGTCAACTGTTCTGCTTCTTTAACAGACATCCCTTCAAGTAGAAGAGTCGTTTGTGCTCCTGCAGCAACCGAGGCACCACAACCG